>CAMCSM010000088.1 GCA_945877805.1 Methylacidiphilum caldifontis
AAGTTAATCGAGAAACTAAAAATCCATAAACTCTTTAGCTCACCCCCAAGCTGGATCTCTCCTGTAGGCAGAAAGCTCTAAGCCAAAAAACCTGCTTTCATAGGTAATATCCAAAAAAATCGAGAATTTTTTCAGGAAGTTAGGTTAAAAACCGGCCAACCTCGAAAGCATTCGGAGATGAGTTAAAATTTTGATTCAAATTTAGAGGAGTCTCCTCCCCCTCGTTTTCACGAGGGAGAGGAGATGAATTCAACCGTTGAGGATTGAAAGTGGAGCGATAAGCCGAATTTTGTCGGTGCCTCACTTACGTGAGATACGGGCTGTCATTCCTCTAGGCGACCTGAACCCGAAGTGACCGTTCCTTGCGGAGCGATAGGCAGGCGACCCAGCACTTCTGTTTGGTCTTGCACCCTGTGGGGTTTATCGTGCTCCTTCGATTACTCTCAGGACGGTGGGCTTTTACCCCGCCTTTTCACCCTTACCCCTCGATTGCTCGAAGGGCGGTTTATTTTCTGTGATACTTTCCGTCATCTCAGTCTTTCGACCAAAATTCCCGTCATTAACTCACGGCACAGTGCCTTATGGTGTTCGGACTTTCCTCTTCCTCCCCGAAGGGAAAAAGCGACAACCTGCTCCGAGCTCATACTCCCTTGGTTAAAGAGGGATCTCAAGTGGAAAATCAAAGAAAATACGGTTTCACCACAGAGAAATAAATGAACTCTCTTAGGAAGGCAGGGAAGCATGAAATTAAAACGAATGAGTAAGGAATAATCGATTTTCAGTTGATGAGGTGAGAAATTTAAGAAATCGATTACATTTCTATTTCAACAAGAATGATCAGTTCTTTAAACAAGAGGATTTTATTTCCTGCATTTCTGCCTTCCTAAGAGATTTCTTTATTTCTCCAGAAATGGATAGAAAGCAATCCAAGGCTGTGGCTTAAGCCGTTAGATGCTTGATCCAGGTGATGAAATGTTCTCCATAAAATAAGGAGAAGACCACGATCCAGATCGCATCAACGAAGTGCCAGTAGTAGCCAATGTTTTGAAGGGAGATATGGGTTTCTTTGGTATAGTGACCTAAGAGCCCTTTAATCATCACATAGATAATGAGGAGAAGTCCGACAAAAACGTGGAATCCGTGAAATCCTGTGGTTGTGAAGAAGTTCGTACAAAAAAGGTTCGGGCTGTTAAACCAAAATCCTTCATGTTTCAAGTGGGACCACTCAAAAACTTGACCGATCAAAAAGTAGGCACCCATACAGAGAGTCACAAATAACCAAGGAACAGGACTTTTTCCTTTGAGAACCGCATTTTCAGCAAAATGATAAGTGAAGCTCGATCCAATCAAGACGAAGGAGTTGAAGATGATTTTAGGAATGAGCTCCGTGAGTACCTTTGCTGACTCTGCATCAAGCCATAATGCCCCCCCACGACGGGAAATAATGTAGGTCGCAAAGAGTGCGGCAAAAAGCATGAATTCTGAGGCCAAAAAAATGATCATCGCAAATTTTGAGGCCCGTTTGTACGTAACGGCTTCTTCGAGGTGCATAGTAGCTTCCATATCAATTCTCCTTATTTAACAATGATGAATTTCAACACAATGGCAAATATTGACAAGGCAAAAGCGCTTAAGATGAAAAGAAGTCGCCGATTTTTTTGTTTGATGGTGGGATCGCTCATAGGATTTCCTGTTTAAGGGTTGGTGTGAATCGACTGCGCAAAAGGAGTGACGAAGGCTTGAAGTTTTTCGGGAAGGGAGCTCTCTTGATTCCACTCCTCGACCTTCTTGACAATTGCGCTTCCGATGACAACCCCATCTCCCATCTGAGCCACTTGCTGGGCTTGGGCGGGGTCAGAGACCCCAAATCCGACACAAATTGGAACTTGGGTATGGGATTGAATTCGGTGAATCTGCTCGGGAATCGAGGTGGCGACGGTCTTTTGCATTCCAGTCACCCCTTCGCGGGAAACATAATAGATGAACCCGGAGGAGAGTTTGCAGAGCGATTCAACGCGATCGGGGGGGGTCGTTGGAGAGATCAGCCAAATATGGCGAAAGCCTTCTGGGGACTTTGCTTGGGAGATCACCGCCTCTTCAGGGGGAAGATCGAGGATCAAAACTCCATCGGCTCCCGCGTGTGCTGCATCAGTATAAAATTTTTCAAGGCCGTAGGCGTAAATCGGATTGAGATAAGTGAAGAGAACCAAGGGAATCGAGGAGCTCTTACGAATCACGCGGATCATCTCTAAAATTTTCGGAACGGTTGTTCCTGCATCGAGCGCCCGTTGAGCTGCCATTTGGTTGACGATTCCATCGGCGAGAGGATCAGAGAAAGGAATGCCGAGTTCGACGATATCGACCCCTGCCTTTTCAAGGGCAAGGACCAGAGCGGGGGTCTTTTCGGGGGAGGGATCTCCGGCTGTAATATAGGCGACAAAGGCCTTACGTCCCTGGGCTTTGAGTTTAATAAAAGTTTGATCGATACGACTCATGGAGAGGGTAGTTATAACCTCCACGGGTTGAGAACCAAGAATAATTTTTGAATAGAGGTAACAGGGCAGGGTTAATTCATGAAAAGCTGTAAACATATCATTATCAATGACTCATACTTAACTTGAGATTGGCGAGTTCTCGCCCGCTCTCAAGCTACATCCCTGTTCCTTCTTTTCGTCGAATCCAATACAAAGCTAAAATAAGGCCTAAGATCACATGCAGTCCGAGAACACCGAGAGACCACGTTACACTAATTTAAGGTTTTTCAGAATACTTCAAAAGCATTGAAAAAATCCTTTCGGGGTTGCGTCTCTGCGTTGGGCCTTCCTCAAAAGAGGGGTTAGGTTTTTATTGCGCCGAGACTAAGGAGAGGCATCGTGGGGGGATGATGACTCGATCGGATTCCCTTGTCCCTCAATCGTTATCCCTGTTCGACCGGGCCGCCGAAGTGATTCCGGGAGGAATTTATGGGCATATGAGTCCTGTCTTAACGGTTCCTGGAGAATTTCCTTATTATGCGGAAAGAGCTGAAGGGGCTTATTATTGGGATGTGGATGGTCGAAAATATTTAGATTGGATCTGTGCCTATGGGCCGATTGTGCTCGGCTACAATCATCCGGAGGTCGAAGAGGCCGCGGAGATTCAACGACGTAAAGGGAACTGTTTTAATCATCCGGCCCCCGTCATGATCGAGCTGGCGGAGGAGTTAGTGAGTCGGGTTGATTTCGCCTCATGGGCTGTTTTTGGAAAGAATGGGTCGGATATGACGACCTGGTCGCTTCAAGTGGCGAGAGAGTTTACCCAACGCAAATATATCGTTCGCAATACAGGGGCTTATCATGGAACTCATGCCTGGTGTACCCCAGGGCATGCGGGATTGATTCCCGAGGATCGTGCCGCGCTTTTAGAGTTTCCTTGGAATGACGTTGAGGGCTTTAAAGATATATTACAACGGTATCCGAATCAAATCGCGGCATTGATCACGGGGCCTTTTCATTATCCTGCTTTTGGCGATTCGGTACTTCCTGCGGAGGGCTATTTTAAAGAAATTGAGGCACTGTGTCGTAAACACGGGATACTTTTAATCTTGGATGATGTTCGAGGCGGATTTCGTCTTCATCGAGGGGGATCGCATCAGTCCCTCGGTTTTACCCCCGATTTGATCTGTTTTTGTAAAGCGATTGGAAATGGGCACCCTCTTTCGGCGACCTTGGGGAGAGCCGATTTAAAGACTGCGGCTTCGAAAGTTTTTTTAACCGGAAGTTACTGGAACAGCGCCGTTCCGATGGCGGCGGCTTTAACGAATCTCCGTGTTTTGGATCGGATTCAGGGGATTGAGCACATGAGTCGTATCGGATCTCTTTTGATGAAGGGACTGGAAGTGGCGGCGAATGAAAATGGATTCAAAGTCAAATGTTCAGGACATCCCGCCATGCCATTCGTGCGGTTTGCGGAGGAGACAAACTTTATGCGCCAGCAGGAGTTCTGTTCGCTCATGGCACGGGAAGGGGTCTTCCTCCACCCCCATCACAATTGGTTTGTCAGCTGTGCTCACACCGAGGTGGATGTCTTGGAGACGGTTGAAAAGGCGAAGAGTTGTTATCGACAACTAAAGAAGTGACTTTAACCCAGTTTTTGCCCCGAAAACTTTCGGAGCAAAAACTGTCTTGGCGGACGCCAAGACCGTCCCGCATATGCGCATAGGCGGGACGGAGATGTGGCAAATTTTGGAGTAAAAGGGGTCTATTTCAAAATTTGGGTTTAAAAACGGGAGCAACGAGGGTCCCGAGTCCAGCGTTAGGAAGCCGGTTTCGCTGATTTATTGATCAAGAATGATTCTTCGGGGAATTTATAAAATAGATTTTTATTCGAAGAATAAAAAATCGGAGTGACACGATTCGAACGTGCGACCTCCTGGTCCCAAACCAGGCGCTCTACCAGGCTAAGCTACACTCCGGAAAACTGATGAGGGGTGAAACATAGTGGATTTGCAGCCTGTGGCAATCGAAATTCTTTTTTTCTTTCACCATTGCCCGTTCGAGGGGCTCTTTATCCCATTTCTCGTTTCCTTAAAAAAATCAGAATTACCTCCGTTACCCTCCGTTTCCTCTGCGGTAAAAATTGAATTTTGGCGTTATCCTTAAGTTGACGCCTATGCGACATGTCTGAATCCCGACAGTGAAATCACCTATTGGTGATCTATTTTACGAGTTCAATCAATTTCTAATGCAAGGAAGGAATTAAAAAGCCGTTTCCCTGATCGATCATTTCCGCTCGAGTCAAGAAAACGGCTTTTGGCTAAAAACCGGGAATTTATCCCAATATTTATAAAGCAAGGGGTGTGCCAATTTTTGTAATCTATTTCAGTTTTGACCTTCGTTTTTAATATGTTATTCTCTTTTAGGTGAAAAAAGGCTGATTTTCTGAAGCTATGACTTATTTATCGCCATTACCAAAATCGGATTGGTCTCCTCTCATGGCCTCTCATTTAGGATGGAGAATGGGATTTGGAGAGACTCCAGATTTTCGAGAGTCCCTGTATCAAAAAGGGATGGGTGGGGCGGTGGAGGAGTATCTTTCGCAAGCTCTTGAAAAAAGTGAATTTGACTCGTGGAATGGGGGTGAAAAGCAGCCGATTTTAGATTTAAAACAGGAGCGGAAAGAGTTGGAGGTAGCTCTTAAAAAAGAGAAAGATCTCGATGAAAAAAAATCGATCGAAGTTCAGATTGTGAAACTTACGAATGAGATCAATCAATCTACCATTAGAAACTATGAGGCGATGTTTTTAGATTGGATTACGAGATTAAATCAAACAAAGCGCCCTTTTTCTCAAAGGCTTTTACTATTTTGGCATAATCTTTTTGCGATTTCCCGAGAGAAGGTTGATTCTCATTTATATGCTTTGTATTTAGATCGGTTGTCTTCAGAGGGGTTGTCAAACTGGGGTGAAATGTTACTGAAAATCGCCCGTGAACCTGCGATGTTGCAACATTTAGATAATTTATCGAATGTGAAAGGTCACCCGAATGAGAATTTTGCACGTGAGCTGATGGAGCTTTTTTCTTTAGGGATCGGAAATTATACCGAGCGGGAGGTCCAAGAGGCGGCGCGGGCTTTTACGGGATGGACATTAGATGAGGAAAAGGGCTGTTTTGTTTTCAACGAGGCAGCACATGACTCGGGGGTTAAGTCGTTTTTTGGGAAAGAGGGAAATTGGGGTGGAGAGGATATTATTTCAATGATCTTAAATCATCCCGAGTCGACTCGTTTTTTAGCAAAGCGAATTTGGAATTATTTCGTTTACGAGAATCCGGAGCCTCCATTGATTGAGGAACTTTCGGAGTTGATTCGAAGGTCAAAATTCGATTTAAAGATTATTTTTAGAGCCGTTTTTCAATCAAAGGCCTTTTATTCTGTTCAATCGCGGGGAACTCAGGTGAAGAGTCCAGTGCTCTTAGTGGCGGGCACCTTGAGGCTTTTGAATCAGAGGAGGATTCCTTCCGAGATGATTGACAAAACCTTGCGGTTGATGGGTATGGAGTTAGTTCACCCTCCGGAGGTCAATGGATGGCCAAGTGGGTATCAATGGATTAATACCAGTACACTTCTCTTGCGTTATAATTTTATAAACCTTGTGATCCATGGAAAAATGCCGCGCCAAATGCGTGACAGAAATGAGCCAAAAGCCCGAGCGATCTCTTTTAATCCTCAAGAGTTGTTTGAAGAAAAAAGAATCTCCTCATCGACGGAGGTTGTCGATTATTTGCTGGAGCTTCTCGTTCAACGTCCTTTGGCTTCTGATTTAAGAGATCGATTGATAAAATATATCGAGACCGATAAGTCGGGAGGGAGTAGTTCTTTTGATATGAAGGGGCAGTCTGCATCGGAAAAGATAAAAGGATTGATCCATTTAATTCTCAGCTCACCCGACTATCAACTTTGCTAAAAGAGGAGGCCCTACGAAAGAACTACACACAAGACGAGAATTTTTAAGAGGGGGAGTTAAGTCGGCCGCTCTGATGACGACTGCTTCCTTTGTTCCTTCTTTTTTAACCGGATCGTTAATGGCCGAGGAGGATCAAGCTTTTTGGAAGAATAGTCCGGAGCGTATCTTGGTCGTGATTCAATTGGGGGGAGGAAATGATGGATTGAATACCGTTGTCCCTTATCTCAACGATCTCTATTATAAGATGCGACCGCTCCTCGGGCAAAAAAAGGATTCATTATTAAAGATTGATGATGAATTTGGCTTTCACGGCTCATTAG
The DNA here is from genome assembly GCA_945877805.1 of Methylacidiphilum caldifontis. Classification (GTDB taxonomy): domain Bacteria; phylum Verrucomicrobiota; class Verrucomicrobiia; order Methylacidiphilales; family CAMAQI01; genus CAMAQI01. The sequence goes on from CAMCSM010000088.1 coordinate 6,763, forward strand.
AGGGATTCAAAACGCTTTTTGATGCCGGTAAACTTTCGATTGTGCAGGGCGTTGGCTACCCCAATCCAGACCGTTCCCATTTTCGATCGATGGACATTTGGAACGGGGGTCTTGATTCTAAAATGCGAGTGGAAACAGGTTGGCTGGGTCGCTATTTTGATTCTCAGTGTCAAAAGAATGTGATTCCTGTCTCGACGATTGGATTAAATGTCGGAAAAATATCACCAAAGGCATTTCTGAATAGGCATTCCTTAGGGGTTTCGCTTGAAGATCCCGATACTTATCAATGGGAAACGAGTGGAACAAATAAGGTTTTTGTCGAGGCGCAGGAGAAAATTTTTGAAGAGTTAAATCAGCCTCAAATGGAATCAGAGGGGAGTCTCCTTTTTTTACAGCATACAGGAATGAATGCACGAGTTTCATCCGATCAGATTCGTTCGTCGATTAAACATTATCGTTCTGGAGTGAATTATCCCTCTGGCAATCTTGGGAGGGATCTCTCTTTGATTGCAGGGATGATGTCAGGGGGATTAGAGACGCGTGTTTATTATGCTCATCAAGGGGGATTTGATACTCATGGAGATCAGCTTCGTTCCCATGATCGACTTCTACAGGAGTTGGGAGATAGTTGTTTAGCCTTTCAGAAGGATTTAGAGCAGATTGGGATTGCGGATCGAGTTGTCACGATGGTTTTTTCTGAGTTTGGAAGACGAGTGCAAGAAAATGCGAGTGAGGGGACTGATCATGGAGCGGCCGCTCCTCTTTTTGTTTTTGGAAAAGGAGTCAAAGGAGGATTTCAAGGAAAAATGCCTAGCCTGAGCGATTTGGACGATGGGGATATGAAATTTGGTACCGACTTTCGTCAGGTATATGCCACTCTGCTTGATCGTTGGATGAAGGTTCCTTCCTCCTCTATTCTTCAGAAAGAGTTTAAAAATCTCTCATTTATTTAACCAATTCATGCAATAGAACCAAAAAACAAAGAGATTTTAAAATAGGGAAATCAAGAAATCAGGAATTTAAAACCAAAAATTCAGAGGTATTTTTCATTTTTTCATGCTTTCCCTATTCTAAAGGTATTGTGGTTTGGAGAATTTATTGGCTTGGCTCAACGGTGAATCTGCATGATGAAATGAGTTTAAGAAAATTCTTTAAGCACGACTTTTGCGGTGTTGTAGCCACTGGCTCCGAAAACGCCTCCGCCGGGATGGGTGCTGGCGCCGGTGAGGTAAAGTCCTTTCATCGGGGTTTTATATTCCGAGAGTTCGGGGAGCGGACGGAAGAAAAACATCTGATCGAGGCTCATCTCAAGATGCATGACATTGGCCCGGAGCATTCCATGCATTCGCTCGAGATCAAGGGGGCTTTGGATATAACGATCAATTATTTTTCCACGAAGATTCGGGGCCGATTCATAGACTCGCTCTAAAAGTTTGTCGGCCTCACGTTCGCGAATTTGATCCCAGTTTTCGCCATTGCGAAGTTCATAGGGGTGGTACTGTCCCCAAGTAAAGAGGGTATGTTTTCCTGCCGGCGCTAAGGTGGGATCGATCGCAGAAAAGGTCATGGCGACAACCGAGGGATTGACGGGGGGGAGGCCGCGTTGGAAATCGAGATAAGAATCTTGTAAGGTCTCCATGCTTGGACAAAGGAGTTGCATCGCTGAATGGTAGTCTTGGATTCCGGTTTTGTTTTCGTATTGGGGAAGTTCCTCGATGGCATGACGAACCATCATTCCGAATCCGTTACCGATTCTCGTATGGGAGACTCGTTTTTTGAGTTCTGGGGGGGGATTTTTAAGGAGGTCTTTAAAAAGCGTATGGATATGGCAGGCGCTGACGACTTTTTTCGTTTCAAAGGTCTCCCCAGATTGAGTGGTGATGATCCATTTTTCTCCAGAGGCTTCAATCGATTTGACCTCTGAATCCAAGTGGATCTTTCCGCCATCGGCGAGGAATCGTTTCGAGAGCGCCTGAGTTAAGGCTCCGCTCCCTCCTTTGGCTCGTTTTGCTCCTGAGAGATGGATCATCGAGTTCCATCCGAGCATATCGCCACTGGCCATCTCCGTCGGGGCGGGGCCAGATTGAGCCGATAGCCAACCGAGGGCGGTTTTGACATGTTGATTTTCAAACCATTCATCGAGAAGTTGTCCGTAAGGAGCCATGAGTTGGCGGGAGGTATCCATCGAGGACCAAATTTTACGGGTCTTGAGATTGCGCAGGGTGCGTTTGAAAATGGTCCAAAAGATTTTCCCCGGATTTGGGGGCATGAGAAAAGTTTCGAAGATGCCTTCGTTGAGTTCTTTCCAAAGAGTCACAAATTTACGGTATTGTTCCGCATCGTGGGTGGAGAACTGAGCGATGCTTTGACAGGTGGCATCGAGATCGCGATGAAAGCGAATTCCGCTGTTGGTTCCGGCCACGGGGTAGTAGGCCCAAGGATCCATCTCGATATATTCCAGTCCATGCTTTTCCAGTTCGAGCTCACGGAGAATCGGGGTCAGATGGATCATGATGTGAACCGAGGAGCCGACATCGATTCGATAGCCGGGAATAAGATCGGTTTGCGTGCAGACCGCCCCGCCAATAATCGGCCGGCGTTCGAGAACCGCGGTTTTGAGTCCTGCTTTGGCGAGGTAACAGGCGCAAACGAGCCCGTTGTGTCCTCCTCCGACTATGATTGCATCATATATAGGCATTTTAATCCCTCCCTCTTGGTTTTCAGGTCACCTCCTGTGACCCCCTGCATAGCAGGGTCATATTTTTCGTTCCGACGAAAAATATTCGTGCTCCCCCGATCCAAATCGGGGCAAAGCCCGAAAACAAAAAAATGAAACTGTATTTTTAACCCCGAAAGCTTTCGGAGTTGAATCTTGCCAAAATTTGGGTTTAGAATTCATAAATCGGAATTCAATGCGATTGGAACGGGTCAGATAATGTTTTCATTGAAGAGATATCCTTGGTTTCGGTCTTTAACCGATTTATGGTAGTATTCGGTTTTTTTAAGCGTTGCCAATTATTTAAAATCAACCATCTTTACCCCATGAGCTCTGATGACTTAACGAAAACATCCAAAATCATCACTCCTTTCACAAGGGAGAAGATGGTGGAGTGTTTTGTTGGGCCGATTTTAACCTCTCAACAGCTCGCTTTTCGGGATCTTTTAATTACTCGAATGATGGGGAATACCTCGTTGCCGGCATTGCCGACAAGCTTTTTGACTTTGCAAGCCGCATTGGATAATCCGAGATCAACGCGCGACGAAATTTTAGAGATTATTGCTACTGATACCGGAATTGTTTCGAAGGTATTGGCGGTGAGTCAATCGGTGATTTATGGAGGAACGGCGGTCTCCTCATTAACGGAAGCCGTGAATCGCATTGGATTAAAAGAGGTTCGTAAAGTCGCTTTAGCGGGGGGAGTGGTGAAGGCTCTTTCTGATTTTGATGACGGAATTGATTGGGGTTCTTTCTGGGTCAGGTCGATCGTCGTCGCTCGGCTGGTGGAGAATTTAGCGAACTCTTTTCACGTCTCTGATGGGTCACCGTATTTGACTGGACTTTTACATGACATTGGGCGGATTTTTATGCGTCATCATTTTCCCGATCTTTATCATCCGGTAAGCATCCAAACTCAGGAACAGGGGGGGGCGTATGAGGCCGAACGTTTTTTATTCGGTTTTACACGGGCCCCCGTCAGTGCCGTTCTTTGTAAAAAGTGGGGCTTGGATATGAAGATCGTGACGGCGGTTCAGCATCAAAATGCTCCTTTAAGCTCTTTGCCGAAGATGCCTGAAAGTATTGAGTCGGCTGAGTTTTTAGCTTGTGCCTTAGATCTTGCGATTACCTTAGCCGATATGAGTGGCTTGGGGATGACTCCTCATGATTGTCAGATTCAAGACTACACCGCGCTTCCGAGTTACACGATGCTTCTCTCTTTTCCAATGAACAAAGAACTCGATTTAAATGTCGAGAAAGAGATCAGTCGCGCAAAGGCGATGGTCAGCGCGTTGATGGGATAAAAATAGATTGAGCGGCGTGAAAGGTGTTCAGATGAACTTGGACCACCTTTTCGATCTCTCGGGTGTATCCCCCCGCAAGAACCCAAGCGATCGGGATATTTTGGGCTTTAGCGAATTCAAAGACTCGACGATCGCGTTCTTGGAGATCCTCCATCGTTAATAAGAGCGGAGAGTAGGGGTCTTCAAAATAAGGGTCCGCCCCCGCTTGAAAGAGAAGGAGATCGATTTTCGGTCGAGAGAGAAGCCATTGAAACCCTTGTTCGAGGAGAGGAAAGAATTCCGTCGCTCCTGATTTTTTCGGAATCGCAATGGAGTGATGATTCTCTCCATCTTCATGATGTCGAATTTTAACATCGATGTACGGTTTGTTTTCATGGTAATCGTTTCCGTAAATCGAGAGAGCGTGAATCCACGGACGAGAGGTGGTGAGCGAGGCGGTTCCATTTCCATAATGGAGATCGAGGTCGAGTATCGCGATGTTTTGAATTCGGTTTTCTGCTTTCAATTTTTCCGCGCACACAATTAAACCGTTAAAGGTACAAAATCCCTCTCCGTGATCGGCATGGGAGTGATGGAATCCACTCACAAGAGCGGCGGCGACCCCCTCATCAAGAGCGGTTTGGGCGGCAGCGAGAAGACCTCCGCTCGTGAGGCAAACGGAGTGGAACAGTTCAGGACTCCATGGAAATTTTTGCGACTCCGCAAGAGCCCGTGGTTCACCGGTTTTGATCGCTTGGATATAATCGGCGGTATGAACGCGGAGAAGATCGGATTCCGAAATCGGAGCCGGCTCTCGGAGTTCAAGTTGTGGAAGAGAGCTTAGTTTTTCGGCGACCATCTGAAACTTACGGATCGGCATGATGTGCTCGCCGATCGGGGCTTCAAATTTTGGATGATAGAAGGATTTCATGGTTTTCTTAGTCGAGAAGAGGGTTCCAGACCTTTTTAAATCCCAAGCCTTGAAAGTCTTTAACATTACAAGTAGCAAATTGACTGACCCCAAAGTGACGCAACGAGAGGGCGGTTCGGCTATCGTAGATGCGTCTAAAGGCAATCCCTTGTAGTGACATCATCCGATGAAGTTCATCATGTATGTTTTGAGATCGTTGCGGAAATCCAACGAGTTTCCATGTTGGGTGATGTCGGTATGTTTTAATGACTTCACCTGCCTCTTCTGCAGAAAGCGGTTTTTTGAGGACCGCTGGATTTCGGAGGAGTGTATAAAATTCGACTAGAATAAATTCTGAGATAACGATTGATGGATTATCAGCTTGTTCAGAAATCCACTCATAAGCTTTTAGATGTTCTTTGCGATCTTCAGCAAAGGCATGGAAAAGTAGGTTTGTGTCGATCGAAATCATGAAAAAACGTTTTTAAAAAAAAGAGGATTGAGGTTGAGAGAGTTTTTTTAATGTATCATTGTCGATCTCTTTGCTCCCTCGTCTCATCGGTTTTGGAGGGGTCCATTTACAATTATTAATGGAAGTCGGATATTGTTGTACCAGTTGTTCTGCCCCGCGACGGAAAGTTTCAGCCAGAGACCATTCTCTTTGACGGGAAAAAGCTTTAATTTGATGATAAAGCTCATCAGGAATTTGAATTTGCGTTTTAACCATATTACATTAAATTAGTATAACATCAAATTGATGTCAAATTACATTTCAACCCTTCAGCAATTCCGAAAACTAAAGTTTTCGGAAGTCCCCATCCCTAGAGGGATGGATTGAATGCATAGGGGAGCGCATCGAATCCTTTAGGATTCGAAATGCGCTGGGGATCGGGGGGAGTCAATGGAGGGGTAATCTAACGAATCGTG
>CAMCSM010000089.1 GCA_945877805.1 Methylacidiphilum caldifontis
CCGAGAAAAGGGAAACCCTTGGAGAACTCTTTGAACGACTTTCGTCGGAAGCGAGCAGAACTTGAAGAGCCCTGTGCGAGAAATCCGCACGCAGGGATCTGTGCGGGGGGATCTGATGCCAGCGGCATCAGATTCCCTACCGCGATATTATTTTTTTATTTTTGCGTTCTTTGCGTTCTCTGTGGCTAAATGGATCTCCGATTTTAGGATGAAACTATATTTTTAAAATTGATAAATCGGAATTCAATGTAATTGAAATGGGGTGCCGACTCCAAAAGGGTTTGGAGGAGACGATCTGATCCCGCAGCAACGGGAGATGAGATTGCAGCACCGACAAAGGATCGGGGCAGGGACGCAATCTGAATGAGACGGGCGTCGAATGAGTCAACATGGATTTGGAGATAGACCCAATGTGTCGGCGTCCACCTACGTTTTCTTTCAAAACTACGGCGGATCTTTGACAGGAAGACTATTTTCATTGAGGAGATATCCTTGGTTTCGGTCTTTGACCGATTTATGTTGTCTTTACTTTGCTATTGTCCCCGACTCTCTCATCGGATAGAACTTGATCCAACACTATGATGATCTTGAACAAAATTAAATCACTTCCAAATCTCATCCAACAGAAAATTGGAAAATCGACTCCCCGCTTGCCGATCTCTCCTTCATGGGTCATTCTTGGAGGAGGACTCCTCATTTTAGGAATCGTCCTTTATTATTCTCGCCCAGAGGCTGAAATCTCCATTGCGAAACGGGGCAAGGCGGTCTCTGCCGTCTACGGCACTGTAAACACGGAGCCGGTTACCCAAGTCATCGTTCGCTCCCGTATCTCTGGCCTGCTGAATGCGGTCAATGTACGTCCCGGGCAAGAGATCAAAAAAGGGGATATGATCGCTGAAATTCTCGATGAAACCGTGAAGCGCCAGATGGACGCAGCGAAAACCGAGATGGAACAAGCAAAAGCGAAAAAGGAGATCGGCTCTCCCTCACAGGCCTCCCTTAAAAGTAAAGAGTCTGAAATCGTTCGTTTGAAACGTCTTTTTGATGCTGGCAATATCTCCTCCCTCGAATTCGAAAGAACTCAAAATGAACTCGATGGACTTCGTAATAATGTAAAAACGGAGATGATTACCCTCGAGTCAGAGGTCAATATCGCCGAGCAAAAATACAAAGATATCTCCGAACAAGTCGGACAACTTCGCGTCAACTCCCCTGTCTCCGGTCAAGTGCTTGACGTTTATTGTAACATCGGAGAGTACGTCAATACCCAAGCGCAAATTGTCCGTATCGGCAGCACACTCAATCAAATCGTCGCTCAAGTCAGCGAAGAGGATATTGGAAAATTAAAAGTTGGCATGAAGGCCGTGATTCAACTCTATCCCTTTGCCGGAGAGAGCTTCTTGGGAACTCTTGTCGAGACCCTTCCTCAAGGAGATAATCAAAATTATAAGGTCATGTTCAAACTTGAAAACCCCCCTTCCAATCTCCTTCCCGGGATGACGGGGGAGATGAATGTCGTCATTGGAGAGCGTAACGATACGATCATTATTCCCACCAAAGCGATTCGTCGCGGCAACAAAGTGCTCCTCGTCAGTCGTGGCACGGTTAAAGAAGTTTCTGTAGAGATCGGATTTAAGAGCCTTGAAAAGACCGAGATTAAATCGGGCATCTCTGATCGCGATGAAGTCATTGTTTCCGATCAAGACAAATTTAAATCGGGCAATTGGGTCCGTACGCGAATCTCGAAACTCTAATCGCCACGGATCTCAGGAGAAATCATTTTTTGAAAGTCCCCCCCCCACTTTTTATTGCGCTGCGATTCTTATTCGAGAATAAGCGTTCGATGTTATTAAGCGTCCTTGGCGTGACCGTTGGGATCTCGCTTTTTATTATGGCGCAGGCGGTCTCGCAAGGCTTTAAAGAGTTTTATGTTCAAAGCACTGTGGGGACACGAGGAAGCATCGTCATCTCGGATCGCTTTCAAAACCGCTACTCGATGATTGTCGAGAACGATGCTCAAAACAACATGGTGGCCGTTGAAAATCAAAAGCCACGAAAGTTTTATCCCGGAATTCCAGATGCTTATCGGATGATTCGCGTCATTAAAACCTATCCTCAAGTCGTGGCTTGCGCTCCCATTATCGAAGATCGCGCCTTTATCCGATCTGGGCTTCTCACCGAAGTCACCAATGTCCAAGGAATTGATTTAGAGCTACAACTGGATACCACCGATCTCGCCAAGCAAGTCATCAAAGGCAACCTCGAAGACTTTCGTAATGATGGCTCTTCTATCCTTATTGGGTCCCTTTTAGCCGATCGAATGCAAATCGAGCCTGGCGAAAATGTTTCCGTCAATAGCGATCAAGGGGAAAGCCGTCGATTTAAGGTCGCTGGCATTTTCCAAAGCGGCATTAATGCGATCGATGAAAAAACCGTTTATCTACACCGTAAAGCGGCTCAGTCAGTTCTCCGTAAGCCGTACTACACCTCCTCGATTCTTGTCCGCGTTCAAAATCCGGAAGAGGCCCCTGTTCTTGCAAAGGCTTTTGAAGATCATTTCTCACATCGTTCACGTCCTTGGCAAGAGCGAGAAAAAGCGATGCTCGCAACGTTCCAAGCGATCTCTATTTTCGCAACAATCTCCGTCTCTGCGATTATCTTCATGGCTGGATTTGCGATATTCTTCATCTTAAATATGTCGGTACTCAATAAAACCAAAGAGATCTCCATCCTCCGATCGATGGGCTATTTCCGTACCGATATTGCGGCCATTTTCCTCTGGCAAGGGGCCCTTCTGAGTCTTCTTGGGATTTTTACCGGATCGCTCTTTGGAGCCACCCTCACAACGCTCGTCTCGCATATTCCGATTAAAATTCGAGGAATCTTTCAAGCCGATCATTTTATTGTCACTTGGGATTTTAAGCACTATCTGATCGCTGCCCTTCTTTCGATGATCACCTGCTTCCTTTCTGCCTACTATCCCGCCCGACGTGCCGCCCGCCTTCAACCGGTCGACGTCCTCCGCGGAACCTCTCAGTAATCCTTTTCCATCGAACAGGCCAGAGCAGGCGGGGCCGCCGTTGCGCCAGGCTTTGAATGGGGCCTTTGAAGTTGGCGGAGTTCAGAAAATAGGTCCAGCTTTGCTTGTAGAATATCCTGATATTCCAATTTCTGATATGGGATTACGCCCCCTTTTACCCTGAGCGCTAGCCGGAACAGCTGCTCCGCAGAGTAGTGAAGGTTTCGCGTTGCGAAGGGATTGCGCCCCAAAGAACCAGCCCTGCGCTCTCCGGAAATGGCACTCCGTGCGGGGTGGGGATGATCGTTGACACGATGGGGAGTCGAACAGCGTTCTCATCCCTTCGCCGGGAGATGCAGTATATTTGATTTTTTTTGGGAAAAATGGAAGTGGAGCGGGCGAAAAGACAACGGGATTGCGCCCCAAAGAACCAGCCCTGCGCTTTCCGAGAATGGCACTCCGTGCGGGGTGGGGATGATCGCGTTGCGAAGGGATTGCGCCCCAAAGAGCTAGCCCTGCGCTCTCCGAAAATGGCACTCCGTGCGGGGTGGGGAAGATCGTTGACACGATGGGGAGTCGAACTGCGTTCTCATCCCTTCGCCGGGAAAAGTCAGGAAGTTTGATTTTTTTTTAAAATAAGTTTGGAGCGGGCGAAGGGATTCGAACCCTCGACATCAACCTTGGCAAGGTTGCACTCTACCAACTGAGTTACGCCCGCATTTAAACGAACTGATATCTAAGGGAGCCTCGGTTCGCTTTGCAAGCTCTTTCTGAGCTCGTTCCGTGATCAGTTTTAGTTAGGGCGGCCGTGCATTTTCCATGAAAAAGGCGTTGATCGAGTTAAAAAAGCGGTTAGGGTCTTGGGCATGGCTTATACTGTACGTCGCCCAAATCTTAATTTTTCTGAGCGCTTATTTATTCCGCAGATTGTGGCAGGAATGGCGATTACGATGAAGCATATGATCAAGCGACTCAAAGGGGAGACGCATGTCACGATGCAATATCCGGAGGAGAAGTGGCCGATGCCCGAGGGTTATCGAGGGGCTCCGACTTTGGTCAAGGATGAGGATGACCGGGAGAAATGTGTCAGCTGTCAGCTCTGTGAATTTATTTGTCCCCCACGCGCGATTCGGATTACCCCCGGGTCGATCGCTTCCGATTCCGTCAATGCAAAGGTAGAAAAGGCCCCAAAAGAATTTAAGATCGATATGACCCGTTGTATTTACTGCGGGATGTGTGAAGAGGTTTGTCCCGAGGAGGCGATTTTCCTTCTTAAAGATTACGCAATCACCGGTTTGAATCGCGCTGAGATGATGCATGATAAAGCAAAGCTTTATGAGCTCGGCGGCGTTCTCCAACGCCCGATTAAAAAATGGGCAAAGAAGTAGTCTGATTCTTTGGTAATCCTTATTTTCTGGGAATACTGCGACGTCGATCAATTTTATTTTCTGTTCTCTGCGTTCTCTTGCGGCAAAAATTGAATTTTGACCGTTATGCTTAAATTGACACCGGTGCGCAGGTGCGGGATTGCGTCAGAAGGCAAAGCGGCCGTACTTCAAGAAAATCGGTCGATGGGATCCTCGCCAAAGGCCTCTTGAAGGCGGTGCGAGGTTTTCTCTCCCTCGGAATAGATTTGGTTCGTTATTTTGAGATAGTGCGCAAAAAGCTCGTTGGCAGGAATGAGTTCCCAGTTTCGGTAGGCAGAATAGACCTCGAGATTATCGCAGAATTTTTTCAGGACAAGTCCTGAACGACTTTGAAAATCAATTTCAGGCGACCACTCCCATTGATTCCAAGTGCTCATCTTCCATTTAATGCTTGTTCAACTAAACGTGGAGAGACTGTTTTATGGAGTTTTTTCGCTAATGTTAGTCGAGAGGAGCGAATCACTCCGCTTTCCGCTTGGAGGAGGAGTTTTGCGACAATACGGGCTTTCACCCAAGAGCGGTCCGGTTTGTTTTTTGGAATCTTCACAAACCCCCATCCGCGATCCTCTTGGGTTGCCGCGAAGAGTCAGATTTTATTTTGGGAAAGTCGGATTTCACTCTATCTCTCTATACTCCGCAAAAGTCGAAAAGTCAACTTTGTGACTCGTGTGAGACTCTCTTTCCGAAAGATCTATAATCCCAGACTGACACCGAAGGGCTGAGAGCCGCGCGGGGAACTGCTGCTCATCGGGCGAGGGGAGCGATCCTCTCGGCGAGGGGCGCTGGAGGCGGGTGCTCCGCTGCCAGAGGGACGGGCGCCGAGGTCGGGGTGGGTCTTCATCGAGAGGGCGATCCGTTTGCGGGAGGGATCGACATCGACGACAGTGACAGTGACTTTTTGGCTGACTTTGACATGTTCCGAGGGATTTTGAACAAAGGTATCAGCGAGCTGACTGATGTGAACCAGTCCATCTTGATGAACCCCGATATCGACGAAAGCTCCGAAGGCGGTGACGTTGGTGACGATTCCGGGGAGTTTGAGGCCCGGTTTTAAATCTTCGATTTTAGAGACCCCTTCGGCGAATTGGAAGGCCTCGAATTTTTCACGGGGATCGCGTCCCGGTTTATTCAATTCGTTGACGATATCTTTCAAGGTCGGAATTCCGACGGTTTCCGTGACATACTTTTGGAGATCGATTTTTTTACGCAGGAGCTCGTTGGTCATCAGATCGGAGACCGTGCAGTTCAAATCGTGCGCCATTTTCTCGACGATCGGATAGCTTTCAGGGTGAACGGCACTGCGGTCGAGGGGATTTGCGGCATCGTTAATACGAAGAAATCCAGCCGCTTGTTCGAAGGCTTTGGCTCCGAGGCGGGGAACTTTTTTAAGTTCCTCACGTGTTTTGAAGGGGCCGGTTTCATTGCGTTGTTTAACGATGTTATCGGCGATTTGAGCACCGATCCCGGAGACATAGGAGAGGAGTTGTTTGCTTGCGGTATTCACCTCGACTCCGACACCGTTGACGCAACTCATGACGACATCATCGAGCGAGCGTTTTAAGGCATATTGATCGACATCATGTTGATATTGACCTACTCCGATCGACTTTGGATCGAGTTTAACGAGTTCGGCGAGCGGATCCATGAGGCGGCGAGCGATCGAGACCGAGCCACGGACTGTAATATCTTGATCGGGGAACTCTTCACGGGCCGCTTCGGAGGCGGAGTAGATCGAGGCGCCACTTTCATTGACGCTGACGATGGCGATCGCGGCGGGAAGCTTGAGCGCGCGAACGAAGGCCTCGGTTTCCCGTCCTGCGGTTCCGTTGCCGATGGCGATCGCCTCGGTTTTGAAATGTTGGCAGAACCCTTTGATTTTTTCTGCCGCTTCCGTGGCATGGCGATCGGGATAGATGACATCGTTATGAAGGAGCTTTCCTTGACGGTCGAGGATGACCACTTTGCAGCCGGTACGAAATCCGGGATCGATCCCGATCGTATTTTTTTGTCCGAGCGGTGAGGCGAGGAGGAGTTCTCGCAAGTTTTCCGAGAAGACTCGGATCGCTTCGGTATCGGCTTTCTTTTTAGATTCGAGGCGAGCCTCGGTCTCCATGGAGATGCTTAAGAGTCGTTTGTAGCAATCGTGAACCGCAAGTTTGATCTGTTGAGAGACCGGAGAGGAGCCTTTGACGTAAAGCGCTTCGAGGATTTGAAGTGCCGTCGCTTCAGGAGGGGTAATGCGCACCATGAGAAAGGATTCTTTTTCGCCACGTCGCATGGCGAGGACGCGATGCGAGGGGGATTTCGAGACCGGCTCTTTCCATTCGAAATAGTCTTTGTATTTTTCCCCTTCCGCCTCTTTTCCTGTGAGGACTTTTGAGGAGATGACCCCCTCTTGTTCAAAGAGAGTTCGGAGACGACTCCGGGCCTCTTTGTCGTCACTGATCCGTTCCGCTAAGAGATCGCGAGCTCCAGCGAGGGCTTGATCGCTGTTCTCGACCCCTTTTTCTTGGGAGATAAATTTCTCGGCCTCTTCCGTCGGTTTTGTTTCTGGGTTTTGTTCCCAAAGAATTTCGGAAAGCGGCTCGAGCCCTTGTTCTTTGGCGATCGTCGCACGAGTCCTTTTTTTCGGACGGTGAGGGGCGAAGAGATCTTCTAGGGCGCTTAAGGTTTGCGCATCGTGAATCCCTTTTTTGAGGGGATCCGAGAGGAGATTGCGTTCGAGGAGTGATTTAAGGATCGCATCGCGTCGGGCATCGACCTCCGCGAGTTGCGTGAGGCGATCGCGGACATTGGCGATTTGGACCTCGTCCATCGAGCCGGTGACCTCTTTTCGGTATCGGGCAATAAACGGGACCGTCGCCCCTTCCTTGAGGAGGAGAGCAGTGGCCGTGACTTGGCGGGGTTGGAGCGAGAGTTCTTTGGAGATTTTTTCGAGGTAGAGAAGATTGATCGGATTTTCCATAAAGGGTAAATGTTTTTAAAAGCTTCTTCTGCGCCTGCAAGCCTTGATTCTGAGAAAAGAGCCTGATAGCTCGATAGCCTGATAGCTCCATAGCCTGATAGCTCGATAGCCTGATAGCTCGATAGCCTGATAGCTGAAATTCATTAAAATGCAGGGGAGTTCCTCGCGCGGAGACGCAGAGAGAAAGGGGCTGGAGAAGGGCCAAAGAGGGGCTAATCGGCTGATGGACTGTGGGGCTAATGGGGGAAGGAAAGAAATTAACCGCTTATCTTCGCTCATTTACACTGATTAAAGGCATTCAATACCTGTCTCACACGAAGGCACGAAGGACACGAAGTGAAAGTATTAAAAACAGGGGAGATTCGCCCTGAAAATGCCGGAACGAATCCAAACAAATGAGAATAACGATCTCTGCAAACGCGTTTGAGAGAGTCGTTTTTCTCATTTGTTTGAATTCCGATCGAGATCGGAATTTAACCTGTTTTTGGATTGGAGATTTAAAACTCACTTCCTTTAAATTCGTGTTTATTCGTGTCCATTTGTGCCCCCATTCCCCCGGAGGCACAGAGCCTGTGCCCCTCCATTTTTTATCACCATTTTGGTGATATCGTTTGCGAGGTATATCCATTCCCAATGCAAGAAATGGGATAAAAAAAGGGCCTCCTTGGGGGAGGCCCTTTTGATCGATTGATGAGGATCGAAATCGATTACATTGGTCTTGCCCAGCTTCTGCCATCGCGGCGGAGGAGCTCGTCGGATTCGACGGGGCCCATGGAACCAGGGGAGTAGAGGGGCATGTTGCTTGTATCTTCGTTGGCCCAAGCAGCACGGACGCTGTCGATGATTCTCCATGCCTCTTCGACTTCGTCGGAGCGAGTAAAGAGAGTTGATTCACCGAGCATCGCATCGCAGATCAGACGTTCGTAGGCTTCGGGGAGATAGTGTTGTCCGCTCTCACGATAGTTGAAGCTCATCTCGACCTGTTTCAAGGTCGGTTGACTCGGGACTTTCGCATTGAAGTGGAGGTGAATGCCTTCATCGGGTTGGATCCGGATCCGGAGCCAGTTACGACTGATCTTGGTGTTGTTCGCGGCAAAGAGCACCGAGGGGGGACGTTTGAAGATAATGGAGATTTCGCTGAACTGTTTTTGCAGCGCCTTTCCGGTCCGAAGATAGAAAGGAACGCCGTGCCAACGCCAGTTGTCGATCTCGAGTCGCATCGCGACGTAAGTTTCGATCATCGAGTTTGGATCAACTTTTTCCTCTTGGCGATAAGGGGGAATTTGACGTCCATCGATGAGGCCGCCGCCGTATTGAGCGCGAACGGTTCGTTTTAAGATTTCGGAATTGGAGGGCATCGTGATCGATTTGAGGACCTTCACTTTTTCGTCACGAATATTTTCTGCTTCGAGACGTGCCGGGGGCTCCATGGCGATCAGACTGAAGAGTTGCATGAGATGGTTTTGCACCATGTCACGACTGGCTCCGGCCCCTTCGTAGTAGCCGCCACGTCCTTCGACGGAGACTTTTTCGGCAACGGTAATTTGGACGTGATCGATGTAGCGACTATCCCAGAGCGGTTCGTAGATCGAGTTTCCAAAACGGAAGTAGAGAAGATTTTGAACCGTCTCTTTTCCGAGATAGTGATCGATGCGATAGATCGTTTTTTCAGGGAAGTATTTGACGAGATCGCGATTGAGTTTCTGGGCGGTGGGCAGATCTTCTCCGAACGGCTTTTCGACGATGAGGCGGCGGGTATGAGCCCCCTCTTCATCCGGGGCAAGGCCGGCTTTAAATAAGTTCTCCGCAACGACGCAGAAGTAATTGGGAGAGGTCGCCAGATAAAAGAGATAATTCCCTTTATAAGCATTCGCAAGAGGGAGCGACTTCAGACGTTCACCGAGTTTGACGTAATCGGCGGCGGTGGGGAGATCCCCGACTTGGTAGAAGATTCGGGATTCGAGCCATTTCCAGACCTTTTCGTCGATCGGTTTTGTATGAGCGAATTTGTCGAGCGAGGCTTTGAGTTCCTGCCGGAAGGTCGCATCATCTTTTTCGCGTCGAGCGAAACCGATAATCGAAAAGCCTTCAGGCAAGTGGCCGTTTTTTGCCAGATGGTAGAAGGCAGGAATGATTTTACGATGCGTTAAATCTCCCGTGGCGCCGAAGATGACAGCGGCGGTTGGGGGGACTCGAAGAGCCGAGGCGTTGGTATCGAACATAGCGTTCTCCTGTTTTAGACTTAAATAAGAGTTGAAACGATTTTCTGACTGTTTTTTTAGACGTTATAGGTCGTTGAGGAGACATTGCCTCCGCGTCCCGTCCAATTCGTATGGGAGAATTCGCCGCGCGGCTTGTCGATTCTCTCGTAGGTATGGGCTCCGAAATAATCTCGTTGTGCTTGGAGAAGATTTGCGGGGAGTGAATCACGACGGTAGCCATCGAAGAAGGAGAGGGCGGTGGTGAAGGTCGGCATTGGGATTCCGCAAAGGACCCCTTGAGCGATGACGCGACGCCAAGCGGCTTGCGCTTTTTCGATCTCTCCGACGAAGAAACTGTCGAGGAGAAGATTTTGAAGATTCACATCCTTGTCGAAGGCCTCTTTGATCTTGCCGAGGAATCCGCTTCGGATAATGCAACCGCCACGCCACATCAGGGCGATTCCGCCGTAGTTCAGGTGCCAGTTTTGCTCTTTCGCGGCGGCGCGTAAAAGCATGTAGCCTTGGGCGTAGGAGACGATTTTCGAGGCGTAGAGGGCTTGGCGAATATCATCGATGAAGGCCTTTTTATCTCCGGTGAAAGCCGTTGAAGGTCCTTTAAGGATCTTCGCGGCGTTGGTGCGCTCGTTTTTGAGTGAGGAGACGCAACGGGCGAAGACCGCTTCGGCGATGAGCGTCACCGGCATTCCGTTATCACAAGCCGATTCAATGGTCCACTTTCCAGTTCCTTTTTGACCAGCGGCATCGAGGATTTTGTCGACCAACGGTTTTCCGTCGGTGTCTTTGAAGGCAAGAATATCGCGGGTGATTTCGATCAAATAAGAGTCGAGTTCTCGTTTATTCCAATCAGCGAAGACGGCGGACATTTCATCGGCAGTCATTCCGAGAAGATCCCGCATGAGGTGATAGGCTTCGCAGATGAGCTGCATATCGCCGTATTCGATCCCGTTATGAACCATTTTGACGTAGTGACCGGAGCCGGTTTCGCCGACCCAATCACAGCAAGGGACATTATTTTCGACTTTAGCACTGATCGCTTGGAAGATCGGTTTGACATGTTCCCAAGCAGCAGGGGAACCGCCGGGCATGATCGAAGGGCCGGTACGGGCCCCTTCTTCTCCTCCCGAAACGCCGGAGCCGACGAAGAGGAATCCTTTGCTTTCGAGATATTGAGTGCGGCGTGCGGAGTCGGTAAAAAGAGAGTTTCCGCCATCGATGATAATATCCCCTTGTTCGAGGTACGGGAGGATCTGTTCGATGAACTCATCGACTGCGGTTCCTGCCTTGACCATGAGCATGACACGACGAGGGCGTTTGAGTTTAGCACAAAGCTCTTGAATGGAGTGAGCGCCAATGACTTGAGTCCCTTTGGCTTCGTTATTCAGGAAAGCATCCACTTTTGAGGTGGTACGATTATAAACGCAGACGACATAGCCGTGATCGTTCATGTTGAGTACTAAATTTTGACCCATCACCGCGAGTCCGATTAATCCAATATCCGCTTGCATGTTTGTAATCTCCCTTTTGAATGTATTATAAAATGCCAAACTATCGATCTGTTGTAGGGGTTACAAGCCGAAAGAGGAAAAATGAATAAACTCTATTCGAGATATTTATTAGCGGAATTTCTGAAAGTCTTTCTTTTTAGCTTAATTGCCTGTGGGGCGCTCTGGCTGATTGCCGATCTTTTGGGCTCTTTGGATGATTTTGTTCAGGAATCCTCCTCCATCGGCTTGGTGGTCGAGTTTTATCTCGTGCAGTTTCCTAAAATGCTCCTTTTAGTTATTCCCGTTGCTTTTCTTTTCTCCTCATTATTCACGCTTTTGACGATGGGTCGTCATCATGAGTTGATTGCGCTTCAGGCCTCGGGGGTGAGTTGGATGGAGATCTATCAGCCCTTTATTTGGGTTGGGGTCCTTCTTTTTTTGGTGACCGGCTATCTGAGTACCGGGCCAGCGAATCATGCGGAGGGGAGGAGAAAGGAGATTTTGGAGCAGATACGGACGAAATCGGCGGAGTCGAAAACCTTCAAAAAAGGGGTTCCCTATTACGATTCCTTAAGAAATCAGGTTTGGTATCTCCAGTCCTTAGATGCCCTCAAAGGGGAGGCGGAGGGGATTGAGATCACGGTTTTAAATGCGGCGATGCAGGATGAAGTGAAATATATCGCAGAGTCCGGACGATGGAACGGAAATTTTTGGATCTTGAAGAATGCTAAGGTGCTGCGTTTTGAGGAGAAAGGGGGATTGCAGTCGGAAACTCCTGCTCCGATGATTCAGGATGGACGTTTTGCCGTTCCCCCGAGGCAGCTAGCGCTTTTACAGGCAAAACCGGAGGAGCTCGGTTTTTTTGAGATCCTTCGCTTTTTAAAAGAGAGTTCCAATCGTTCCTCAAGAGCGTTAGCTCCTTATCGGACCGAGCTTTTTCAACAAGTGGCCTCAGCCTTTATCCCGCTTGTCTTATTGCTCTTTGCTTTTTGCTGCTGTGGAAATGAGATGCGCCGAAACCCTGCTGCCGGAGTTTTTAATGCGATCTTTATTCTGATGGCCTATTACTTTGTGATGAATTTTTTCCTCTCCATGGGAAGCAGCGGGAGACTTCCCTCCCTCTTGAGTGTACTGATGACCCCGATGCTCTTTACGGGGGTGGGATTATGGATTCTAAGGGGAAAGACCTTAGGGTATCGATCATAAGCAGAGGAGAATTTTTTGAAATCATTGATTGATCAAAAACCGTCCGAGGTTCTTTCACGGGTTGAGAAAATGGAGTTCAAATGGGTTCTCTTGGGGGGAGTTCTACTTTCGTTTTTAGGAGGCAACATTAATGTGATGATGCTCTCCTTTTTTCATGTTCCGGTGAGTCATATGACGGGGGCCTTTTCTCATCTGAGTATGGTTTATGGGGGGGGA
>CAMCSM010000090.1 GCA_945877805.1 Methylacidiphilum caldifontis
ATTTTCAAAATAAATTGACCGAGTTTTTGAATACTCAGCACGACTCTATTTTGAAAGCGATTCGTGATAAGGGAGCGATTGATGATGCCTCTGCTGCGAATTTGAAGAAAGTCATTGGAAGTTTCACAGAGACCTATCAAGGATAATTCCTCTGGAATAACGTCATGGCAAACACAAGAGATATTCGGCGCCGGATTAAGTCCGTCAAAAATACGGCGCAGATCACCAAAGCGATGCAGATGGTCGCCGCGGCGAAGATGCGTAAGGCACAAGCGCAGGCAATGGCCGGGCGCCCTTACTCTCATTTACTCGATGAGATTGCGGCGCATATGCAGGCCGCTGCTGGAGATTTTTCCCATCCCTTGATTCAAGGACGTCCTGTTAAAAAGCGTCTCGTGATTTTAGTCACGACCGACAAAGGACTTTGTGGGGGATTGAATACCAACTTACTGAAAGAAGTGAGCCTTCGCCACACGGAGAATACCGTTTATGTTTCAGTGGGTCGCAAAGCAAAGCTTTATCTCGCTCGTACAGGCAAAGTACTTTTGGCTGATTTTGAACTCAAAGATGGCTTTGCTTTCCGTGATTGTAAGCGGGTCAGTAGTTACGTATTGGATCTCTTTGAAAAGGGAGAGATTGATTCTGTTGAAGTTGCTTACTCCAAATACATCAATGCGATGACCCAAGAGCCGACAGTCTTTAAGTTGGCTCCGATTGGAGTTGATGCTCTTGCATTAACAGAAGCGGGGTTGGTTGGAAGTAGCGATGCGATTTTTGAGCCGAGTGCGGCTGAGCTTCTTGGGAAACTCCTTCCATTTTATGTTCACTTTGAACTCTATCAATTTGTTTTGAATGCGAAGGCCTCCGAGCATAGTGCACGGATGGTTGCGATGAAGAATGCGACCGACAACGCTAAACAGATCGTGAAGGATTTGACTTTGCTTTATAATAAAGTACGTCAAGCAGCGATCACCACTGAACTTTTAGAAATTACAACCGCGCAAGCGGTTTTGAACTAGGCACAAAACCCTTAATAAAGAACCGGAAACGTATGAAAAAAGGTAAAATCGTACAAGTCATCGGACCCGTCGTGGATGTCGAATTCACGGACCAACTGCCCGAGATTTTTAACGCTCTCACAGTCGAATATACTGTTGGATCAACCAAGAATCATTTGACTCTTGAAGTGCAACAGCACTTAGGAGAGGGATGGGTTCGCGCCATTGCGATGTCCTCTAATGAAGGATTGAAACGTGGAATGGAGGTCGTTAATACAGGGGCTCCAATTTCAGTTCCTGTCGGAGAAGGAATTCTTGGACGTGTATTCAACGTTCTCGGAGAACCGGTTGATGAACGTGGACCTGTCGCGCACACAAAACGTTATCCGATTCATCGTGCTGCTCCTGCTTTGATCGATCAAGATACGAAAGCGAATGTACTCGAGACCGGAATTAAGGTCATCGATTTGATCTGTCCCTTTACCAAGGGAGGAAAGGTCGGAGCATTCGGAGGGGCGGGGGTGGGTAAAACCGTCGTCATCATGGAATTGATCAATAATATTGCCAAAGGACACGGCGGTTTTTCTGTTTTCGCTGGAGTCGGTGAACGTACTCGTGAAGGAAATGATCTTTATCAAGAGATGTCCGAGGCGGGCGTTATCAACCAAGAAAAATTGGAAGATTCCAAGGTCGCTCTTGTTTACGGACAAATGAGTGAACCTCCCGGAGCCCGTCTACGCGTAGCTCTCTCTGGTCTCTCGATGGCGGAATATTTCCGTGACGAAAAGAACCAAGACGTTTTGTTCTTCGTCGATAACGTTTTCCGTTTCTCGCAAGCCGGATCTGAAGTTTCTGCGCTTCTCGGACGTACTCCGAGTGCGGTCGGTTATCAACCGACATTGGCCTCTGAAATGGGTGCTTTGCAAGAGCGTATTACCTCAACGAAGAAAGGATCGATTACCTCCTTCCAAGCGGTTTACGTCCCTGCGGATGATTTGACTGATCCAGCTCCTGCAAATACCTTTGCTCACTTGGATTCCACGATCGTGTTGGAGCGTTCAATCGCTGAGCTAGGAATTTACCCTGCGGTGGATCCTCTCGCCTCGACCTCGAAAGCCCTTGCGCCGGATGTCGTGGGACTAGAGCATTATGATGTTGCTTGTGGCGTTCAACGGGTGCTTCAACGTTACAAAGATTTGCAAGATATCATTGCGATCTTGGGGATGGATGAGCTTTCCGATGCCGATAAACTCACGGTTTATCGTGCGCGTAAGATTCAACGTTTCCTTTCCCAACCGTTCCATGTGGCTGAAATTTTCACAGGAACAAAGGGTGAATATGTTTCGGTTAAGGATACCGTTCGCGGCTTCAAAGAGATTCTCGATGGAAAACATGATGATGTTCCAGAGTCGAATTTCTACATGAAGGGCAACATCGAATCGATTCGTAAATAATTACGGGAAGAAATAGGATAATCATCATGGCCTCCCTACAACTTGAGATCGTCACTCCGGAACAAAAAGTGTTTTCTGGAGAGGTGCATTCGGTGGTAATTCCGACTGTCCAAGGGGAGATTCAAGTTCTTCCCGGACACGATTCGTTGATGGCGATGTTGATTCCTGGTGAGCTCCGTATTTTCACGGGAAGTGAAAGTAAAGGAATGGCTGTGGGAGAGGGATTTGTCGAGGTGACTCCTTTGAAGATCTCTATTTTGTCCGATATGGCGATTGGTGAAAAAGATATTGATGAGGAAAAGACCCAAGAGGCGGTCAAGCGGGCAGAAGAGGCCCTTCGCTCGAAGACTTTAATCGGTGAGGAGCTCGAAGCGACTAGTGCTGCTTTAGCTCGTTCAGTGGCTCAGCTTCATCTCGTTCGCCGTCGAAAAGGACGGTAATTATTTTAAGAAATTTCAGAAAAGCCCTGATCTGTAAAGATCGGGGCTTTTTTGTTTTTGGTAGGAGACCCGCCAACCTCATTTGCACCCAATTGAAGTTCACAGAATTTAGAACCACTGATCTTCGCTAATTTACGCTAATTAAAGGCATTTAAAACAGGATAAATTCTGATTCTAATCGTAATTTATCCTATTTTAGGATTGGAGGTCTAAGCTATCCAGCTATCCAGCGATTAGATTCCTTTGGTTGCTTGACGGTTTTTAGGAGTAAGTTACGATTTGAAAGTGAAGAGAGATGAGTCCCTTAAGATGAAACGGCCTAAAGGGTCAGGGTACTTCAGGAGTTGTTTATGAGGCAGCTGTTTTTTCGGGTACGATTTTCTCTGCTCTTTTTCTTTTTTTGCTCGTTAATCTGCGCAGAGCCCTTGGTCATCCATACTGTTCAAAAAGGAGAGTCGCTCTTTTCCATTGCGAAAAAATATGGAACGACCCCCAGCCAGATTATGGCACTCAATGGAATTAAGGATGCTCGAAAAGTTAAAATTGGCCAAAAGTTAAAGATTTCAAATCGAGGTCAAATCGCAAATAAATCATCAGAAACGATCCCTTCCCCGACAAGGCCTGTATTGACCCCTCCCGAACGGTATGTCGTTCAGCCAGGGGAGAGTTATTCTGAAATTTCACGGAAGTTTGGATTGAATGAGAGTGAGGTTCGGAGCTTGAACCATGATGTTGAGCTTGAGGCTGGTGTCGTTCTTATTTTGCAATCAAAAGTGACGGCGACCAATCTAGAAAAGAATCCTCCAAAAGCACAAGAATCGGAAAGAGAGAGACGCTATTTGTTTATTAATGCAGTGAAGGATCTTATTGATTTACCGAGGGTTAAAAAGGGACGATGGAAATATATTGTCGTTCATCATAGTGCGACTTCAAGCGGAAATGCTGCGATCTTCGATTTAGCGCATCATCAACGGGGGATGGAAAACGGTTTGGCCTATCATTTTGTCATTGGAAATGGAAAAGATTCAAAGGATGGGGAGATTGAGGTCGGGAATCGTTGGCTTAAGCAGTTGCATGGAGGACATTTAAAGAGTGATGCGTTGAATGAAATTGCTTTAGGGATTTGCTTCGTCGGGAACTTTGAAGAGGTTCGCCCGACACGTCGTCAACAAGCGGCAGCGATTGAGTTGATTAGCTACTTACGGGAAAAACTAGGAAAACCGTACCCGCAATTCAAGTCACATCGCGAGATCAATACGATGCCGACCTCCTGTCCGGGGAGAAATTTCCCTCTTTCGGCCTTTCATCAAATCTTTGATGAGGAGTAACTCGACTTTTTATGTTTTTTTTGTAAATCTTTTAATTATGGGGAGTTGGTTAAGAATGAAATTAGAGCGGAGTCTCTTGAATTTATCAATTCGAGTGATTTTTCTCTTTTGTATTCTCTTCCTTTTAAATGGAGGGGAGCTCCTCGGGCAAGAGTTTGCACGTCAGTCGTTGACCTCCTCGGAGATGATTCGAGTATTAAATCGGGATGAGCGTTATAATCTGCGTTTGGGGGGAGTGAAGCTTCAAGTCGATGCGGCGCTTCAAGGGGAGATGAATGACAATATTAATCTCTCCTCCTCAAAAGGGGCCTTATCCGACTTGATCTTTAGGCCTGGAGTCGAGGCAAAAGGGGGCTGGCAGATAACAGAGAGCAATAAAATTTCAGGGACGTTAGGAATGAGTTTTGCTAAATATGTAGCACACCCTGAGTATGATTCGACGATGCCCTTAATCGCTCCCAATTCTGAGACTGAATTTGTCATGGCGATTGGGGATTGGAAGGTTAAGTTATTCGATCGATTTCGAATGCAAGAGGATCCGACTTCCAATGGACAACTGAGCAGTATTGCTGCTTTTCGACGATTTGAAAACGATATGGGACTGCTGGCCGATTGGGATTTGAATCAATTTATTCTGACAAGCGGTTATACTTGGAGTACTTTTTTAAGTATCGATCCGATTTTTGAGTCTTTAAATCGAAACTCTAACACCTTTATTTTTGAGCCAAAGTATCTCATGAATGAGGCGATTATCTTAGGACTTTCGAATCGATATACGGTCACCGATTTTGAAAAACAAATCCAGAATGATTCGACCTCACTGCAGTCAGGTCCTTTTGCTGAGGTTAAAGTGACGAAATATACGACAGTAAGGGTCGATATTGGCTATCAAGACTATAGTTCAGACCGAACGGGAACGATTCAAGATTCAAGTTCCTTTTCTTCTATTTACTCACGGCTTTCGGTTAAAAATAGGCTGAATAAGTATATGAATCACGATTTATCCTTTACAAGAATGGCAGAGGCAGGGATTGGATCGAACTTTGTCGATCGGATCGCGGTCGATTATGGGGCCGATTGGCAAATTGTGAAAGATACAGGCTTAAGAGGGGTTGTTTTTTATGAGAACCTGAGTAGTTCTGGAGGGAATGCAGAGGTGGCTGATCGATATGGGTTATTGGGGAGATTAAGCTATCCGTTGACGATTTCGACGATGGTTGCCTTGGAGTACCGATTTACTTATAAGGATTCTAATTTATTTGAAAAAGATTACATCCAAAACGTGACATCTGCAATTGTCAGCTATAGCTTTTAATCATGAATCGATTACTCCTCATTTTTTTTGCGGTGTTTTCACTTTTGAAAGGATTCGCTCAAGATCGGGGAAATTCGAGTAGTCATACTTTAGGGACAGGAGATCGGATCTCCTATCGAGTTGAAGAGGATGGTGAGCCGGCGACGAATTTAACTGTTTCCGATGCAGGGGAGCTCGATATTCCGTTGGTGGGGAGGATTAAGGCCTCCGGCAAGACTGCTGAGAAAATTATTCAGGAGATCAAGCCGATTTTAGAACGGGACTTTTATCAGAAAGCGACGATTCATCTTTCGATCGAGCAAGTGAATCCGAATGGAAATGTGGTGAAGGTCTATCTTACGGGTGAGGTTAAAAAACCGGGACCCCAGGAGTTTCTTTTGAATGAAAAAATGACGGCGAGTCGGATTATTTTAAAGGCAGGGGGTTTTGCTGACTTTGCGAATACCCGAAAAGTTAAGATTGTGAGACAGGAGGCTTCAGGAAAAACGAGCACTTTTGAGGTTGATTTAAAAGAGGTCTTAGAGGCGGGGAAAGTGGAGTTGGACCCAGAGGTAAAAGATGGGGATTTAATCATTGTTCCTCAAAAATTGGTGCGGTTTTAAATTATGTTTTGGACTCATTTTTATCGTTATAAGACGTTGCTGAAACGGCACTGGTGGGTTCCGGTGATCACCGTGAGTTTTGCGATGGCCTACGCTGCCAATCAGCTTGTGAATCGACCTGTTTTGTATGAGTCGATTGGAAAAATGAAAGTGAGTCCTTTGGTGAATACTAAAGAGGCGGCGATTGTTAGTGAGGAATCGACCACTTTTTTTGGAAATCAAAAAGAGATTTTAGAGAGTACAGTTGTTAAACAAAGAGCGCTGAGACGCGTACAACTCGAAAACCCCAAGGTCATCGGTCGTGCCGATATTAGCGTCGAACAAAGAAGAGGGGTTTCGATTTTCGTGATTAATGGAAAGGGAACCGATCCCCGATATACTCAGCTCTACGTGAATGCGATTATGCAGGAGTTTATCGCTTTTAAATCTGAGGAGCGCAGTGAGACGGTGGAAGATACAGCGAAGCAAATGAATGTCTCTTTGGAAAAAACGGACAAAGAGCTAAAAGCATACGAAAAAGAATTTTATGCCTTTAAGGAAAAAAATAATATGACCTATTGGGAGGAGCAGTCGAGATCCTCCGCGCAGTTCCTTTCACAATTAAAAACAAAGAAGTCGACACTCACCTCCGAGCTTCAACTTTTAGAACAAATGACGGCTGAGCAGTTGGCTCAGCGACTAAAGAGGGCTGATGGAGGCGATTCCTCCAACTCAAATTCAGCTCCAAAAGATTTTGCGACGACATTAGAGGGACAGTACATTAGTTCACGACAGCAGCTGATTCAACAAATGGCAGAAGTCGATCGCCTATCTCAAGTTTTAAAGCCTCAACATCCAAAAATGGTCAAAGCGAAGGATGAGGTTGCCAAATTAGAGCGTTTAATCTCCATTTTAGAGCAGCAAAACAAAGAGGCGAGTCAGGTTCAGTTGGCTAATTTAAAAGCCGATAACGAACTTCGAGTGAAATCGTTAAAGGTAGAATTAATCAATCTGGATGCCAGTTTAAAGGAGTGGGAGGAGAAGGCTCTCGAGGCCAATCGGAAAGATGCGGAATACCAACAGCTCACCTCTCAGATTCAACGCACGAAAGAAAGTTATGATCAACTTTTAAAAAGCGTACAAAGTTTGGATATTGGAAAAAATGTCAATCAAGAGTTGATTCGAGTCATGCAATGGGCAGAGGAATCAAACGAGATTTCCAAAAAAACGGTGGCGAATTTGATCAATGCCTTTATTGGAGGAGTGGCCTTAGGGGTGATTATTTTGATGCTGATTAATAAACTCGATGATCGAGTCGGTACCTCGAATGAACTTTACGATTGTTTTAAGCTTCCTATTTTAGCTCAGATTCCTTTCACGAAGATTCCGCTAGGAAAAAAACGACTGCCGCTTCTTGCCGCAAAGGATGATCGAAAGATTTTGGCAGAGGCCTATCGAAATCTTCGTTCCTCGCTTTTGTTTTTGCCAAATCGAAAGAAATTACGAACGATTTTGATCTCGAGTTCTATTCCCCAAGAAGGAAAATCAACGGTATCCTCCAATCTTGCGATCACGATGGCGATGGCCGAAACCTCTGTTTTGCTTGTCGATGCCGATCTAAGAATGGGACTGATTGCTCCAGAGTTTGGCTTAGATCCCCTATGTGGGTTTTCAGATGTTCTTGAGGGAACGGTGGCTTGGGAAAGTGCCGTGATGCCGACTCACTTTCCGAATCTCCACGTTCTTCCGGCCGGCAATCCGATGCATACCCCTGGAGATTACCTCTATGGAGATCGGATTGAGGCGATTATTGAGGAGATGAAGGGGAAGTATGGGCTTGTGATTTTTGATACGGCACCGATTTTAGCGGCGGATGATACCACTACCTTTTCTCCCTGTATGGATGGGGTGATCATGGTTTTTCGTGCGAACTTTACGAAAGCGAGACAAGGTCAGTTTTGTATCGATAGTTTAAAAAAGAGAAATATCCCGATCTTGGGGCTCATTTTAAATGGATTTTCGGAAGATATCCCCGACAACTATTATTACAAATATCGGGATTATTATAGTCCTAAAAAAACGTAGGTTTTTATGAACTATCATCTCCCCGAGGATCCGGTTTTACGATTGTTAAAGATCATGGAGATTTTAAGGAGTCCTCAAGGCTGCCCTTGGGATCAGGAGCAAGATCATAAAACGATCAAAAATAATTTAATCGAAGAGTCTTACGAGGTTTTAGAAGCGATTGATTTAGAGGATGCAGGGTTGCTGAAGGAGGAACTCGGAGATTTGCTCTTGCAGATTGTTTTTCATTCACAACTGGAACAAGAGAAGTCAGTTTTTAATTTTTCTGATGTTGCTCAAACGATTGGAGATAAGCTTATTCGTCGTCATCCCCACGTCTTTGGGGATGTCAATGCACCGGACACAGAGACTGTTCTTAAAAATTGGAATGAGATTAAAAAGAAAGAAAAACCTGAGCGAAAAGGTTTTTTTGATGGAATTCCAACGATATTTCCCGCATTGATGCGATCACAAGAGGTTCAAAAGAAGGCGGCGAAGACAGGATTTGATTGGAATGATCGATTTGCAGTGCTTGAGAAAGTCAAAGAGGAGCTCGCAGAGCTTGAAGAGGAGATGGTAAAACAAGGGACTCAGGAACGTCTCGATGAAGAACTAGGGGATCTCTTTTTAATCATCTGCAATTTAGCCCGTCATTTAAAGTTGGATGCCGAGGAATCCTGTCGGAAGGGAACCGAGAAATTTCAACGGCGATTTGAAGTCATGAAAAGTCATTTAGAGAAAGAGGGTCAGGCTCTTGAGTCTTTTAGTGTCGATGAGATGGATCAAGCGTGGCGCAATGTGGCGAAGAAGATCAAATAACTATTTTCAGTTGTAATTTAGTTGATTCGGCATCACGGACTCCCTTGAATCCCTGATATGCAAGCTTTGAACGGATTTCGCGATTTTTACCCTGAGGCCTTTGCCCAAAGAGCATTCCTCTTTGAGACCTGGCGACGAGTGGCGAGTGGCTATGGATTTGTTGAGTACGATGGGCCGCCACTTGAATCTTTGGATCTCTTTACTAAAAAATCAGGAGAGGAGATCGTCGGGCAGCTTTATAATTTCGTTGATAAAGGGGATCGTCCTGTGACCCTTCGTCCAGAGATGACCCCTACCTTTGCCCGGATGGTGGCCGCCCGTCATCGAGACTATAAGAAACCGCTCAAGTGGATGGCGGTGCCTCAGGTATTTCGTTATGAACGGCCGCAAAAGGGTCGTTTACGAGAGCACTATCAATTGAATTGCGATATTGTCGGAGAAGAGAGTTTGAGCGCGGATGTTGAGCTCATTGCGTGTCTCGTCGACGTCTTGAGAGCCTTTGGGTTGACCTCAAAGGACTTTGTGATTCGCATGAGTGATCGGCAATTTTGGATCGATTTCCTTAAAGAGAATGGAGTGCCTGAATCAGAGTGGTATCTCAAACTTCAAGCGATTGATAAGAGCGAACGGGAAAAACCGGAAGTCACTCGTGATAAACTGGGGCCTTTGGCAGAAAAAATTGAGAAGATTTTTGCAGAAGGGGCCTCGAGCGATAGAATTTCTACGGTCGTGAATGGATTAAAAGCGATGGGACTTGAGGAGTATGTTCAAGTGGACTTCCGAATTGTCCGTGGACTTGCCTACTATACAGGAATTGTTTTTGAGGCCTTTGATCGTTCGGGAGAGTTCCGGGCCATTGCGGGGGGAGGGCGCTATGATTCGCTTCTCAAAAATCTTTGCGAGGTCGATCTTCCTGCTTTGGGTTTTGGGCTAGGGGATGTGGTCTTAGCAGAGCTTTTGAAATCGAAAGGGTTACTTCCTGAGGTCGCTAAACAATTGGACTATTATGTGGCGATTCCGGAGGAGTCCTTTCGGGAGCAGGCGCTGGGGTTAATCCACCTGCTTCGTGATAAGGGAAATCGAGTCGATTACCCCTTGATTTCGCAGAAAATGGGAAAGCAGTTTGAGTCCGCAGAGAGTCGTGGGGCAGAAAAAGTGATTATTGTGGATGCCTTAATCCTTCAGGGGATTGTTTCTGTGAAAACCGTAGCGACTCGGGAACAAGTTCAAGTTTCTATTCTTGATATCCAAAATAGCGACGCGATTTAATGAGATCTGCGACTTGTGGGGGAACCATCGCTTCCCATGCTTTGTCTTTGGCTTTAATTCTTTTGAGGATATCACGAGAGAAGATGTGAAGACAATCAGGATTATGATTCGTGAGCTGATGGATGCAATCCCGTTCGATGAGGTAATCGTAGAGTTTTTGTGTTTCTGGGCTGATAGGCGCATTTTCGGTCGTCAGAAATATTTTACTTAACGGGTCAGCGTAAGGATAGATGTAGAGTTTAACGTTATTTTTGAAGAGTCGTCCGAATGATTCTAAGATTCCGCCTTCGAGATCAACATAGTATTTGGGATCAAAAATATCGAGTAAGCTGGGGATACCCATCACGATGCCAATTTTCTGTTTGGTAAACATATTGAGATAAGCTCGAAGACGATAATATTCGAAGTAATCGGAGATGAGGACAGTCATTCCATTGGCACAGAGAAGATCGGCACGAGCGAGAAAGTCTCGAGTATCGATATTTCCATCTCCGGCAATGAGATTGCGCATCGAGAGTTCGGCGATTTGAAGGATTTGATCTCCTTGCACCTCCGGATCGTTGGAGAAAACTTCATGAGCTGCTCTGAGCATATCAATGTTCACATTACAAACAGGGCGAAAGCTTCCTCGTTCAACAAGAATTGCTTTTTTATACAAGACCTCCGAAGGCTGTAGAACCGCTCCCGTGGGGCCAAACATCGCCGCTTTGCTGAGACCAAGCTGAACCAGTTTTAAACTCATCAAACGGTTATCCACATGACGGAATTCGATGCCACTAAATTCGATCATATCGATTTCGATGCGATTGATGTTGAGGGAGTCGATAAGAGATTCGATCAGAAGCTTGGGCTCATGATGGAGAAAGAAAGCGGCGTAGAGAAGATTGACTCCAACCATTCCGAGGGCCTCTTGTTGGGCTTGGTTATCTTCGTCGAGCATCCGAACGTGAAGGATAATTTGGCTAAACTCATCATTGGGTTGGGATTGAAATTTGACCCCCATCCATCCATGACCTTCGCTAGTCGATTTATAGCCACGTGCGGCCACTGTATCGGCAAAAGAGAAGAAACAGGTATCTTCGCCGCGTTTGTCACGGAGTCGTTCGATATTGAGGTTATACTCGTTATCGAGCATACTTTGAAGTCGGGTACGAGAAACATAGCGATCGGCCTTGCCGTAGATCGCATCACTAACGGTCATGTCGTAAGCGGAGATCGTTTTAGCAATCGTTCCTGCCGCCCACCCGACTTTGAAAAACCAGCGGGCGACCTCTTGTCCTGCTCCGATTTCAGCGAAAGTTCCGTAGCGTCGTTGATCAAGGTTGATCGCAAGAGCTTTACGGTGAGTATCCAGTTTTTCTGGGGTGATAGGAAAAGGGGTTGTCATTGGCGAAAGGCTAATTCCTCATGAGCAGGAGGCAAGCCGAGAATTGCAGCATTTGCGTGGCGGAGGTTACTTCTGATACCAAGATCGATCTTCTTTTTGTAGCCATTCCTTGGGGTATGAGGTCTCATACCACCGTTTTGCCATTTCGCGTTCGGTGATCTCTAACGGGACCCCCTCTTTTTCAGAGGTTTGGAGATAAAGAGCACGTCGATCGTTGTTTTCTTCGCGAATCGTTCGTTGAATGTAATCGGCGTAAAGTTCACCTGAGGGGATTTTCCCTTCCGGTTTTTGACGAATTTCAATATAACCATTGAGGTTCTCTCCGATAAAACGAGAGTTTTTCATATCCTGAACTTCACCCATTCGAGCCCGACGTCGAGAGGCGATGGGGGTTTCCTCTTGGGCGGTTAACTTCGTATTCGTTTTTTCACGGTCATCTTTGGTGTGAACATCGACTCGCATATTGACATCAATTTTTACGGGCTCAGGAGTAGAGACTTGAATTGTCGGTGCGCAGGAAGAAATCAAGAGAGCAATAAGAAAGATAAGGGTGATCGAACGGGACATAAAGGGAACTATGGAGTAGTAATTGAAAATTTCAAGAAGTCACTTTAACCTAGATTTTTCTCCGAAAGCATTCTGAGATGTGGAAAATCTTGGGCCACTTCGTGCCTTCGCGAGAGGAAAGGTTTTAAAGAATTTTCACTTCACTAAGAGCAACTGTCCCCATGGAATGGGGAATGGCACCGTTGTGAAGTGGAACAGGGATAAAGGCAATTTTCACACGAAGCCGCAAAGCTTCCCAAGGTTCTCCCCGTAGGAATTTGGAAAAGAAAAAATCAAAAAAATCATTTGTGTTTCGGG
>CAMCSM010000091.1 GCA_945877805.1 Methylacidiphilum caldifontis
CCCGAGAAAAGGGAAACCCTTGGAGAACTCTTTGAACGACTTTCGTCGGAAGCGAGCAGAACTTGAAGAGCCCTGTGCGAGAAATCCGCACGCAGGGATCTGTGCGGGGGGATCTGATGCCAGCGGCATCAGATTCCCTACCGCGATAATATCCTGAAGATCTTTCCCTTGCTGAACACGATGTTGATTTTTTAAAGCATGTAGCTTCATTGCGATCAAATGGATCGGGTCCGGAACACGGATCGAGAGCTCCCCGACTGTCTTCACTTGAGATTTTTGCCTTAACTTCGTGTAAGTCGATTCATCCAAAAGCATTAAGTCGACAGGAAACAAACTCTCCGCAGATTTAACTTTGAACCGGAGAAATGAGGGGGTTCCAAAAAAATTCTCATACCCCCCCTTTTCTAAAAGACTTTTCCATTCAGAAGTTTGGAGCTCAGGAATAGCAATGTCGAAATCATAGGTCGTGCGAAGATACCCATAAAGGTTCACCGCATTTCCTCCAACAATCAGATAGTCCAGCCCGAGTGCATTCGCTTCCGAAAGCAGCCTGATGAATTCTTCTTCGGGTTTCGACATAAAAAGATCTTACCAGAGAATTAAAAGATCTCCATATTAAAGAGCGACTTAAAAATTTAGTCTCCGAAACTGATCCCTGTCGCTCGCGCCGCCGCAATAATCTGGCTCTGAGGAGAGATTGTTTTCAAGATTCCGACGGCATCGGCAATCGTCACCGCCCCCACCTCATAATTCAAATAGCTCACCATCTGCCCAAACTTTTTCTCGCGAATCATCTCCACCGCATGCACGCCAAATCGTGTCCCCAAAAGCCGATCGGTCGTGGTCGGATCTCCCCCACGTTGAAGATGTCCCAGTACAACGCAACGACTCTCTTGTCCGGTTCGTTTCTGAATTTCATCACTCACCCGCTGTCCTATCCCCCCCAACTTTTTCTCTCCCATTTGATCGGGAGTCTTGAGAGTCGTAAAGTCCGCCCCTACAGGACAAGCCCCCTCTGCCACAACGGCAATCGAACTTCGCGCCCCCATCCTTCGCCGCTCTTGAATAAATTTTTCCACCGAAGCGTAGTTGAAAGGAATCTCCGGAACGAGAATCAAATCAGCCCCCCCTGCCATCCCCCCATAAAGAGCAATCCATCCCGCATAGCGCCCCATCACCTCCAAAACCATCACCCGTCGATGGCTGGTCGCAGTGGTATGAAGTCGATCACAGGCATCGGCGACGCACTCAATTGCGGAGTCAAATCCAAAGGAGGTCGCGGTACAGGAGATATCGTTATCGATGGTTTTCGGAACCCCCACCACATTGATTCCTGCCTCCTGCAATTGAAGCGCTGTCGAAAGTGACCCATCTCCCCCCACACAAATCAGCACCTCAATTTTTAATTCTTGAAGTGTTCTTTTCGCCTCCTGAATGATTTCCGCATCAATGAGTGCCTTCTCCCCATGCCCTACCTTCGCGGCAAAACGCCCGCGATTGGAGGTTCCTAAGATCGTCCCTCCGAGACAGAGAATTCCTGCGGTATTGCGCTTCTCTAAAATTCGATATTGAGGCGGATGTAAAAGTCCTTCATACCCCTCCTCAAATCCGTAAACCTCCCATCCCTGTGCATTCGCAGCACGAACCACCCCTCGAATCACCGCATTTAAACCGGGACAATCTCCGCCACAAGTCACGATTCCGATTCGATAGGCACTCATCCCAATAATTTAAATGAACTCTCTGAGGAAAGCAAGAAGGCAGGAGTTTAATACTTTCTTATGGAAGGAATTCAATTTTACCTGAATCCTTGCCTTTGCTCCTAAACCCGCCATTAATCTCCCGATTTTAAAAACCGATGAAAAGCCCACGATCCAAAAAAAACCAACATCCCTGCTTGGAAGTTCGAAACTCCAAGATCCATGGACGTGGAGTTTATGCACGACTCCTGATTCCTCCCCGCACACAAATCATCGAATATACCGGCGAAAAAATTACCCACGCTGAATCCGATCGACGAGAACTCCTGCGCCAGAAAAAAAAGAGCAAAGGCAAGCGTTCCGATATCTACCAATTTGAACTCGATGACAAATGGTACATCGATGGCTCTAAAAACGGTAGCATCGCCCGCTTCATCAATCATTCCTGTGAGGCGAATTGCACCCCCCATCTCCGTGGGAATCGAATCTGGTTTTTTAGCAATCGGACGATCCAAGTCGGTGAGGAACTCTCGATCGATTACGGTTTCGATTTTGCCGTCTGGGAGGAAAACCCCTGTCGCTGCGGAACCTCCTCTTGCATCGGCTACATCGTCCGCAAAAATATTCGCTGGCGAGTGAAAAAGAAACTGCAAAAAACAACATAGACTTTTATAACCTTGGCGAATTTTGCATTTAACTTGGCGGTTAAACCTCTCTTTCTCCGCCTCTCAACTACCCAGCGGCGAGCTCATCCGCTCTTTTCTTCGCGGCTGCAATCACCTCATGGAGGATCAACTCCACCCCCCCCTTCTCCATGACCTCACATCCGGCAATCGTCGTCCCTCCAGGACTCTTGACTTGAGCTGCAAGCTCTAAGGCGGAAAGCGAGGACTGGGCCATCAGCCCCATCGATCCTCTTACGGTTTGAACCGCTAAGGTTCGCGCCAACTCAGGAGAAAGCCCTAACTTCACCGCTCCCTCGATTAATCCATTCACAAAATGAAAGGCATAGGCAGGACCACTTCCACTCAAGGCAGTCACAATATTCATCTGCTCTTCAGGGACGCTACAGACCGCTCCTACGGAGCGCAAAAACTGATCGGCAATCTTCAGGTCTTCCGCAGTCGCATACTTTCCTCCACAATAGGCGCTGACCCCTTCACCGACTAAACAGGGGGTATTCGGCATCGCCCGAACCACCCGAGGGGTCCCCCCTAATAAACGCTCCAACTGATCGGTACTGATCCCCGCCGCAACCGAGAGAAAAAGTGTTTCAGGACGATACCCCTGCAAAGCCTCCAACCCCGATTTCATTTGCTGCGGTTTAATCGAAACAACAATCACATCTAAATAAGGAAGCCAATCCTTCAAATCGGCACAGGTCACCACCGGTTCCGGCTGAAAAAGGGATTGAAAATGCGTTCGCCCTGGTTCATGCGCATCGCAGCCGATCAGATTATTCAATCCAACGACCCCCCCCTTGACTAAACCAAGGGCAAGCGCTCCCCCCATTTTCCCGGTTCCTAAAATTCCGACTTTCATTTTCGTAACCTACGTTTAACTATTTAAAATTAAAGAGGAATATTTATCAAACATCGATCTCTTACCTGTATGAAAAGAATCTTATTTTGCCTGGCCCTATTCTTAACCCTACTTAACGTTCACTCTGAGGATAAAAAAATGAAAACAGAATCAATCGTTCTCGGCGCAGGCTGTTTCTGGTGCACGGAAGCCCTTTATCAAAGCACCCCCGGCATCCTGACTGCCGAATCCGGTTATGCTAACGGCAAGATTGAGAGCCCTACCTACGAACAGGTTTGCTCCGGAACTACCGGACATGCTGAGGTCATCAAGGTTACCTTTGACCCTGCCAAAATCACTCTTGCACGCGTGCTCGAACTCTTCTGGCAAACCCACGATCCAACGACCTTAAATCGTCAAGGAAATGATGTTGGCACTCAATACCGTTCACTGATCGCTTACTCCGATGAAGCTCAAAAGAAAATCGCCGAGGAATCGAAACTCAAAGCCGCCCCTCTTTTTAAACAGCCCATTGTGACTGAAGTCGCCGCTCTAACAAAATTTTACCTCGCTGAGGACTACCATCAAGACTACTATCGATTGAACCCTAATCAACCGTACTGCCGTGCGGTGATTAAACCGAAACTCGATAAGTTCAAACCATAACGGTAAAAGAAGAAGGCTCTTTGACCCCTTTTTCTGAGACCCACTCATCTCCAAAAGAGACTCTGTTTTGAAAGGTCACTTCTCATCCAATGGATGAGTTTAAACATAAATCGGTCAAAGACCGAAACCAAGGATTTATCTCTAATGAAACTATTTTCTTCCTCCATTTCCATGGCATTGAATTCCGATTTATGAATTTTTAAAATACAGTTTCTTCTGTTTTTGTTTTCGGGCTTTGACGAAAACATCTAGTCCCTCACACTCAAAATGTTGACCATTTTGCGAAGAATTCAAACAGTGAGGGACTAAAAACATGAATTTAGCCGCAAAAGACCGCAGAGAACGCAAAAAGGAAGTGATTTTAACCACAAATAAAACAAACGGCTCTCTCTAGCATTTGAAATGGAATTAAGCTATCCAGCGATTTAGCTAACAGGCTATCCAGCGATTAGGCTTTCCTATAATGAGAGAAGATCAGCGAAAATAAGCGGTTTAAACCCTTTGACCTTTTATTTTGTGTTCTTTGAGTTCTTTTGCGTCTCAAACAAGCTCCTTGTATTCCCTCGATATCTGTTCCCGGTTTGGACGGACAGAGCTTGAGCCCCAAAAGACCGGCTTTACAAGCTATTGCCTTATGCTAGAAATTAACTCTTATGTCTCGAATTCTGGATACCATTAATTCACCGGTCGACGTTAAAAAACTCTCGATCTCTCAGCTGGAAACGCTCGCTCAAGAAATTCGAGAGGAGCTCATCACCGTTCTTTCGAAAAACGGGGGGCATATCGGGCCTAATCTAGGGGTCGTCGAACTCACAATCGCTCTCCACTTCGTCTTTGAAACTCCGGAAGATCATTTTACCTTCGATGTCTCTCACCAAGCCTATGTCCATAAGCTTCTCACTGGACGTCGGGATCGTTTTCACACCATCCGTCAACCGGATGGCCTCAACGGATTCATGCTCCGTACGGAAAGTCCTCATGACAGCTTTGGTGCCGGTCATGCTGGAACCGCTCTTTCAGCAGCTTTAGGAATGGCCACCGCTCGCGATCTTCGCGGCGGAAAAGAACATGTCATCGCTCTTTGTGGAGATGCCGCCTTCACTTGCGGGGTCACCTTCGAGGCTCTGAATAATGTCAAAGCGCATACGAAACGACTGATCACGATTCTCAACGATAACGAATGGTCGATCGATAAAAATGTCGGGGCAATTGCCGATTATCTCAACTCGATCGCCACCCATCCGAAGTTCAAACATCTTCATGATAAAGCCGAAAAATGGCTTCAATCGGTGAAAATCGGCGACAAATCGGCTTGGCACTATTTTCATAAAGTCGAAGAGGGGGTCAAAGGAGCCATTTCAGAAAAAAGCACTCTTTTTGAAGAACTCGGAATCACCTACTACGGACCGATCGATGGACATAATCTCGAACTCCTGATCAAAACCTTTGAATTCCTCAAAAAAGAGGAAAATCCGGTCATTCTTCACGTTCTCACTAAAAAAGGAAAAGGATTCGAACCGGCGATTGCGAAGCAAAAGAAGTTCCACGGAGTCTCTCCCTTCGATCCAGAGACTGGGGAAACGAAGTCGACTGCGGTTCGTACCTATTCCGAAGTTTTTGCCGATACTCTCGTTAAACTTGCCGATAGTAATAATAAAGTCGTTGCGATCACGGGAGCAATGCCGAATGGAACCTGCCTTGACCGCTTTCAACCGAAGCACCCGGATAAATATTTTGATGTGGGAATCGCTGAGGAACATGCCGTTCTCTTTGCCAGTGGACTTGCGACAAAAGGATTCAAGCCTTTTTGTGCGATCTACTCCACCTTCCTTCAACGTGCTTACGACATGATTATTCACGACGTTTGCCTCCAAAATCTTCCGGTTGTTTTCTGTATGGATCGCGGAAGTCTCTCTGGCGATGACGGCCCAACGCACCACGGTCTCTTTGATATTAGCTATCTCCGTTGTGTTCCGAACATGGTTCACTTTGATCCAAAAGATGAAGATGAACTTGCGGACATGCTTTTCACCGCCATGCATCATAACGGACCGATTGCGATTCGCTATCCACGCGGAGTCGGACGCGGGGTCAAAGTAAAAGATCAACCACAACTCATTCCGATCGGAAAGGCGGAGGTTCTCCAACACGGTCACGATATCGCTATTTTCGCCCTTGGTGCGAATACTCAGGATATGGCCAAGGAGATCGCGGCTGAGTTCGAGAAAGAGGGTCGCTCGGTTGCGATTATCAATCCACGGACCGCAAAACCGATCGACACCGGTACCCTCGAATTTTTTGCCCGTAGCACGGAGCTCATCATTACCTTAGAAGATCATGTGATCACTGGCGGATTTGGAACGGCGATCATTGAAGAACTCAATGACCGCAATATTCGTATTCCGGTCGTTCGTGGCGGTTGGCCCGATCAATTCATTGATCACGGAAAAGAGGCACAACTGCGTGAACGCTATGGCTTCACCGCCAAACACCTTCTCGCAAAGGCGCGCCCGCTTTTACAAAAAAAGGCGACAAAGCCCGCCGTCGCTTAGTTTGTTAAAATAAAACCGCCTTTGCCGAAAAGCAAAAATAAAGGTCTTATTCCTATTTTCCTGCTTTCCCTATTAAAACTGTATTTTTCATAAAATATTTTTTATTACCAATACGGTTATCTATCTTTCGGAAGTTTGCTTTATGCATCTCTTAGTCATTATCGAAACCATCGGTGGCTATCATGCCGCTCGCCTTTCCGCGACCGATCGACTTCTTCGTGCCAACGGAGATCGACTCACGGCACTCCAAGTTTATCCCTCGACTCAGGAACATCCTTGGGGATCGATTCCGATTGATTTTAATGCCGTCACCTCCTCCCGACCTGAAAAAGAATGGGAGAGTCTCCTCGATCAAATCCAGCCGGATGCGATTGCGATCCCTGGCTGGGGATTCTGGTACTCACGACGAACGCTGCGGTGGGCGAGATCGCATCAGAAGCCGACGATTCTTCTCTCTGAAAGCAAGAACGATGATGCCCCGCGAATGTGGATCAAGGAACGCTATAAAGAATGGCGATTTGTCCGTCGTTTTTCCTCTGCCCTTGTCGGGAGCCAGGCCCACCGAGATTATCTTTGCTCGCTCGGAATGAAATCGATTCAGATCTCTCTCGGCTACGATGCGGTCGATAACCGCTATTTCGAAAACGAAACAAACCGCATTCGCCAAGAAAACCCCTCGACTTTCTCTCTCCCCACCCGCCCTTATTGGCTGACGGTTTCCCGAATGATCCCAAGAAAGAACCTCTCTCTGCTCCTCGATGCTTATGCCGGATACCGTCAAGAGGTCGGAAGCGAATGGGCATGGGATCTCGTTCTCTGCGGTTCAGGAAGTGAAGAGACTCTTTTGAAATCGAAAGTTCAAAAAATGGGGCTCACGGACTTTGTTCATTTCCCAGGATTTAAAACCTACACCGAAATTCCGAAATGGTACGCCTTTACTCAGGCTTTAATTCATCCCGCCCTTCAAGAGCAATGGGGTCTCGTTCTCAATGAGGCCTGTGCCTCAGGAATCCCGATTCTCTGTAGTGAAACCGTTGGCGCAAAAGAGCTCGTTCTTGAGGGAATCAATGGATTTCAGTTCAATCCTCAATCCCCAACAGCGCTCATTGACAATATGCTGAAATTCCATCGACTTTCGATTGAAAAAAGGGAGGCGATGGGGATGCAAAGTCGAACCATAATCGAAAACTACTCCCCCGACCGATTTGCCCAAGGAATGCAAGAGGCGATTCGCCAAGCAGAACAAACTATGAAGGAGGCATGAAAATTAAAGACAAAGGTTTTAAACCATTAATTCACACTAATTTAGAATCACTCTGTTTTCAGAATTTGCCAATCAACTTGAGATAAAACTCTTCTCAATAACCCCATCACTCACCCAAGGATTTATCGTATGGCCTCTTCTTTTTTAAAAATATTAGCCCTGCTCTTCATCGCTTTGACGATGCACGCTTACCCCGAAAATCCTGAGAATGCCAAACCCCCGCTCGATTTTGCCCGACTTTTAAAAAGTTACCGAGCCGATTCGGAGACTGTGAATCTCTTCTACAACTTGCGGGGCTCTGAAGTCTGTCTAAGCCGACAGGAAAAGCTGCAAAACGAATGGCAACAACGTTTGTTGACCGTGAATTTCGCTCAACTTAATACCCAGCAACAAATACAATACCTACTTCTCCGACAACAGATCTCCTCCTGCTTGAGTGACATTGAGCGCTCTCGAGCTCTGCTTCAGGAAACCGCCTCTCTTCTTCCCTTTCGTCAAATGATTCAGGATCTCGAAATCGCGCAGTGGCGAAAGGAAAGTTTTTCTAACCCGCTCATCGCTTCTAAAATTTCTTCTCTCGTTGAGACAATCTCAAAATTAAAAATCCCGGCCGATGCTGATAAAAAAGCCCGCGCCTCAACCCCCAAAATAGCTCCTACCACTGCGAAACGGGCCGCCGAAGAGGTGGAAGCGCTGAAGCTCAATTTGCAAAGCTGGTT
This sequence comes from Methylacidiphilum caldifontis, assembly GCA_945877805.1. Classification (GTDB taxonomy): domain Bacteria; phylum Verrucomicrobiota; class Verrucomicrobiia; order Methylacidiphilales; family CAMAQI01; genus CAMAQI01. The sequence goes on from CAMCSM010000091.1 coordinate 8,423, forward strand.
TGATTTTTATAACGGCTATCAGCCCGAGTTTTCCTGGTGGATGAAAAAGCCCCATGAAGAGGCTTCCACCGCGCTCCAAGAGTATGCCAAATATCTTCGCGAAGAAGTCGCCGGGATCAAAGGTAAGGACGAAGACCCCCTTTTGGGCACGCCGGTCGGCGCCCCCATGATTGCTCGCTTGCTGGACGAAGAGATGATCCCTTACTCCGCTCAGGAATTGATCACTATTGCTGAAAAAGAACTCTCCTGGTGCGTGGCAGAAAGAGCCAAATTGACTCAAGAAATGGGACTAGGAAAGGATTGGAAAGCAGCGATTGAAAAAATTAAATCCAACTATGTTCCTCCCGGTCAACAGGACATCGTCGTCACTGAAACAGCCCGCGCCGCGACCCAATTTGTGAAGGATAAACATCTCCTCACCATTCCTCCTCTTTGTGAAGAAACCTGGCGACTGACGATGACCTCTCCGGAATCTCAAAAAAATATTCCTTATGCAGCCTATAGCGGCAACCAAGTCACGGTCGCCTATGCAAGAGAGGAGATGAAGCAAGAGGACAAACTCATGTCGATGCGTGGCAACAGCCGTCATTTCATGCCCAATGTCATTGCCCATGAGCTGATTCCCGGCCATCATCTCCAGCTCTTTCTAGCCGCCCGCCTTCCTCAGGAGGTGCCCTTTGAAACCATCTTTTTTATCGAAGGCTGGGGTTTGTACTGCGAAACTCTTCTCTGGGATCATGGTTACTTTAAATCGCCAGAAGATCGACTCGGCTCTCTTTTCTGGAGAATGCATCGCTGCGCACGCGTGATCGTCACCTTGAAATATCATCTGGGCTTGATGAAGCCGACGGAAATGGTCGATTTCCTCATCAATCACGTTGGACATGAACGTCTCGGCGCCACCTCCGAAGTGCGACGCTATCTGGATTCTGCGCCCCTGTACCAATGCAGCTATCTGATCGGCGCCCTCCAACTGCGCGCTTTACACCAGGAAATCGTTGGCAGCGGAAAAATGAGCGACCAGCTCTTTCACGACACCGTCCTCTCCTATGGAGCGATCCCTGTGGAACTGATCCGCGCCAACATGTTAAATCTGCCTCTCACCCGCGAGACCAAAGCCTCTTGGCTGTTTTATCCGCTCAAGAAGTAAGGGAACCAGAATCTTGAAGCCGTAAGTAAGAATCACCATGAATTACAAAATTATAGTCATCCCTTTTATGATTGGTGACTTCGGGCTCTTGACGACTTCGAGGAGCTCTCCCACTCAAGGGAAATGATCTATTCTCTTCTCTTTAAAACGATTCAAAAAACACTCCATCGTCATCGAGCACACCGGCATCTCCGAAAGTTTCGGAAACCACTTCCATCGATCTCTCTCCGATCTCAATCGATTCCGGCTCTTTTCCACCGCCGCCGGCATGAATTTCTGGCTCTCACGATGCTTCTCCTTTTAGGAAGCCACCTTCAGGCGACGGGATATTCTGAAGTCCATGTCGTCGATCTCCAATGGGTCGATATCAAACAGTTACTCCAAACGGAGATCAAGGCCCTTGCGGAACATAAAAAAACCGCCAAGGAAACGGCGGCGATTGCGAAATCGACGAAGGCGATGGAACTCATGCAAAAGGCACAAACGGAAATCGCCTTTCAAATGAAATCGCAAATTCCGGCTCTTCAACAGCATGGACAACTTCTCAGTAAAAGCCCTAATGGCGGAACAAAAATCCTCTCCGCCAATGGAGTTCAATTTAATCCTCAGTCGGGAAAAGTCGAAGGAGGTAACTTTGGTTTCACGGAACATCTCCTCAGCCAACGCGGGGTTCCCATCTCGATGGATAAAATTCCCCCCTCCTGGGTTGTTCCTGTTCCCGAGGAACTCGCGAACCAACTGCTCAAGCAGTCGAAGGAATTAATCAAATCGGCTGCAAAACCACTCCTTAAAACAGCGACCGATTCGATCCTGGGAAAAAATAAAAATATCGAACCACTCAAGTCTGTCATCACCGCCAATGGAGAAAAGGTCATCGAAGGCCTCCTTAAAGAGGGGGTTTTTATTCGTCCTTACGAACCGGGAAAAGATGATGCTTATGCCTACTATCAAAATTCCTCCCCACAGGAAAAAATGGCCTATTTTTCCTCTCCCCTTTATCGCAATTCCAGCTCTGTTTTTAATCCGGTCTTAGGATCGCTCTCCGAGTCTACTGCAAACGCTCTTCCCTCCTCAGTCGATCTCGCGAATACCTTTTCTGCTGGGGCAAAAGCAGCCGTGGATCTCTATCTCGAATCGGGGAAAACGATTCCGACAACAGGAACCTTTAACAACTCCTCTCAAAATCCGTATGAGGAATTTGCTGCCGAACTCTACGATGTGATTATCCAATCGATCCAATCGGGAGAGATTAAACCGGGAGACCCGATCTTGGTCACGGAAGCGATGGTTCAACGGGCCCGAGAAAGAACGGAAAGCAGCTCGGTTCCGATGAGCGGTAAATCCTTCCCCCCGCTTTTTAGTTCAACCCCCATGCTCTCTTTTCAACAACTCCTATTCCCCCTTCTTGCCGCGATCGGAACCTCTTCAGGCGGCGCGCGTCGTTCAACGGCTCAAAAGTATGTTCTTGCCGCAACAGGAACCCCCGATGAGATCCAGCAACTGAACTCCATCTGCAACGCAAGCGATCAATGCCTTGGCGAAATCCAAAAACAGCTCGGCTATCAATCTCAAATGCTCGATTACACCCAAGAGCTTCTCGAATCGCTTCGAATGATGCGAACGCAAGCTCAGGAAGTTCAGCAATCTTTGAACTCACAAAATGCGATCCCCCAAATCACTCAGTTCTTAGGGGCCATCGATGAAGCGATCGCCGCTCGTGATCGAGAGATTGCGACTTACCAACGAACGATTCAGCAACTTCAAGGGGAACGGTTTTTAGAGTTAAAATCACGTGCCGAGAGAGTGAATAAGAATCATTTAGAACAACAAAACAGCGCGAACCATCAACTCGCGCGCACGACTCGATAATTCCTGTTTATGAATCTCGATTTTCAAAACTTTCAACAGATTCAAACGGAATTGAGTCAGACGCTTCCTCAAAAAATAAATGATCTGGGAGAGCTCCTCTTTACGGAAAGCTGGAGTGTCGCCAAAGCCCTCACCCCTTTAGTGATGGCCGCAGAGATGACCTTTATCGGATTTCGAGTGATGTTCAATGCCTCGATCTCTGAACAACTGACCAGTTTTACCCGTAAATTCTTTATCTGTTATCTCCTCGTTTATACCAACCTCGTGACAGGGCTTTTTATCGGAAGCGATTCGGTACTCGAAGGACTTCAAAGCGCTGGGTCAACCCTCGGAAGTCAAATCATCAAGCTTGCCCCAGAATCAAGGGACTCTTCTCCCGAGCCAATCGTTTATTGGGGCGAGTGGATGAAGGCAGGAGAACCGGGAGAGCATAAATTTGATTTCAAATATCAGCGTGAGGTTTTATTTAAAAACGATCCGGATATCCCCGAAAGTTTTTCTCAAAAAAGTTCAACCTCTAAAGCACCCCCCTCCAGTAGCTCCAAAGAGAAAGCTCCGGTTCATGCCGAAGATTACTTTTATTTAATTACCCTCCCGATGATTGCGATTGGCAATGTCATTGCCACAGCAGGAATGCAGATTAGTGCCTCGTTAGCTCCCCTCTTTACGAGCGTTGGAATTCTTTACGGAAGTGCTCTCGCTTTGCGAATGATTCTGGCACTGGGAATTTGTGTGATTCCCCTTCTTTTCTTTCATCAATTCGAACGAATCTTTATTCAGTATTTACATGCCCTCGTGGGGGTTGCCTTGATCACTCCCCTTTTTTATATTCTTTCCGCAATAGGATTTGTTCTCGCTACTCAAACTTACGAGATCATCGTCGTGAATAATCATCTG
>CAMCSM010000092.1 GCA_945877805.1 Methylacidiphilum caldifontis
CTCTCTAATGATCGTTAGTGAGATCGATTATTTACGTCCGAGCTCTTTGAGCATTGTTTCAAGCTCTTCACTGGTCGGTTTACGATCGGAAGGAATCGATTTACGTCCGGCTTCGGCGGCCATAATCGGAGGAGATCCGGTCGCGTAGGCAACGATCATCCCGCTCATCACTTCGTAATAAGCCATCTCATCTTCATTGGCGAGTTCGATGGCGATACAAAGAGGTTGAACAAAGCTATAGGCGGCAAAAATTCCGAGAAGTGTCCCCGTAAGTGCAGAGGAAACGTGAGCTCCGATCTCCTGTTTATCTCCTCCTAAGTGACTCATGGTGATAATAATTCCCAAAACGGCAGCGACAATACCGATCGCGGGGAGGGCATCTCCCGCTTTTGAAAGGAGTTGAGGGGGTTGTCCAATGTGATGGTGAATTCGATTTAACTCATCTTCTAAGGCGGCTTTCATTTGATCCCCTTTGACCTTTCCATCGATAATCGGCCTCATCGCATCTTGCATGAAGGCAACAGCATGGTGATCATGGAGAAAGCTTGGATACTTTGTAAAAATCGAACTGGCCTCTGGGTTGACCACATGCTCTTCAATTCCGACGACCCCTTGTTCCCGCGCAACCATGAGTAACTCATAGAGCATACTGATGATGTCGAGGTACATCTGTTTCTTAAAAGGGGATCCTTTCATCGCAGAAATAATTTTACTAACGAGCAGTTTGATGAGGGGGACAGGAGCTCCTCCGACGACATAGCCGATGAGCGCTCCGATAATAACAACGTATTCGGAAAGCACGAAAAGTTTTGCGGGATTTCCTCCCGACATCATGAATCCACCGATGACGGCGGCGAGTGTGATAATATATCCGACTGGTACCATAATTTGCCCTGGGTTTAGTTCGTGTTCCGTTGACGTTCAAAAAACTTTTTCAATCGTGCGACCGCAAGCGCATGAATTTGAGAGACCCGTGACTCTGTAAGATCCATGACTTCTGCGATTTCACGAAGACGTAAGCCTTCATAATAATAGAGACTGATGACAATCAGTTGTTGTTTGGGGAGAGATTGAAGTTGTTCTTTGAGAATCTCGCGATCCTCATCTCGGAGAAGATTGCCTAAAGCGCTTTCGGTTTTGGTATCGGGAATGACCTCTTCATGAGTGACCGCCTCTCCGTTATCATCATGAAAGGCTGGCTCTTGGAGGGAGAGAAAACTAATGGGCTTGATTCGATCGAGAAGCTCAGAGAATTCATTGGCGGTGAGTCCTAGCTCTGTTTGAACCTCTGATTCTTCTGGCTCTCTTCCGTATTGAGCGGCCAGTTTTTCTTGAGCTCGTTCAAGGCGTTTTGCATCCTCATGAACACTCCGTGGAACCCAATCGAGGCGACGGAGTTCATCGAGAACACAGCCACGAATACGAAGATGGCAGTAGCTGTTGAGGCTCGCCCCGCGCGAGGGGTCATAGCGGACGATCGCATCCATGAGGCCAATGACTCCGGAGCTGATGAGATCATCTTTGGCGATATGAGGAGGGAGATAAATCGCGATTCGTGAAACGATATGGCGCACCAAGGGGAGCATGGACTCCACGAGCTTATGCTGCTCTTCGATTGAAGGCACTGCATAAAGTTGTGCGGAGAGCATTTCAGGCATAGATTACTTTTTTTGGGAGGCCTCTTTTAATTCTTCAGCCTCCCTTAAGTTCTTTATTTCCAATGCTTTTGCAGCGATGAGTTTATCCTCTTCTGCAATTCGTTTTTTATATTGTTCAATTTTTGTTTCGAGCCATGCACGGAGAAAGGTCACGGCAAGCCATCGAGAAAGCCAAGCAAAAACGAGACCCATCACTCCCATAATGATGATCGAGGAGAGAAAATCATTTTTATTGAGGTAACTAATCGATGTTCCGAGAAGGACCCCAAAGAGAGAGGCGATCTTCACCGTTTTTGAGACAAAAGTCGGAAGTGGGGATGTTTTTGTTTGGATCATAGAGTCTCCTGAGTGATGTTAAGGGATTTATCCATGAGTTCAATCGTGAAAATGAAAAGATATTTCATGAGATTCCTCCATTAGGGATCCCAATGGTATGAAGGGCATGTAGGGGAACTTTAGAGGAGATCTCGTTGTAAGCGAGAATCTTCAGGCTGGGAAAGGTTTCTGCAAAAAACCGCTTCACTCCTAGACGAATCAATGGGGAGCAGAGCAGGACTGGGGTGAGGCCATCTTGAAGCATTTTTTGAATTCCCTGTTGAAGTTGATCGTGCAGGTGGCGGGCGAGATGAGGATCCATGACAATGGCGATCTCTTGTGCGGTTTGGCGAACGCATTTAGAAAGAAGTTGCTCGATATCGGGCTGGAGCGTAATCGCATGAAGTTTTGCATCTCGGAGCTCTAATTGGCGTCCGATCTCTAAAACAAGGGATTTGCGACAGGCTTCACTGAGTTCATCTGGATTCTTAGAGAAAGTAATTTGATCGCAAAGTTTTTCTAAAATGATTCCAAATTCGCGAACCGATAATCCCTCTTGAAGGAGATTTTGAAGCACCCGATGAATAAGTCCTAGTGAAAGTTGTAAGGCCGACATCTCTTGGACGACTGCGGGATCGCTCAATTTGAGTTGATCGATCATTTTTTGGACATCTTGACGGGAGAGAAGATCGGCGGAGATCGCCTTTAAGGTTTGGTTGGTATGAGTGACGAGAATCGAGAGAGGATCGACCACCGCATAGCCCATCCGTTCTGCCTCACGACGTTCGGTTTCCATGATCCATGTTGCTGGAAGTCCGAAGGCCGGTTCTGTGGTGACACGACCCCGAAGAGGGCGTTGCATATTGCCGACCCCCATGGCGAGGAGTTGACCGGGAAAAAGCTCCCCAGCCGCAATTTCATGGCCTCGAAGAAGAATACGATAATGGTGAGGAGAGAGCGTGGGGTTATCTTTGACAGAGATCGGAGGAATCGTGATTCCGAGGTCTGTCGAGAGCGCACGTCGGAGAGCGCTGAGTCGATCGAGCATGTTTTGAACATTTCCAGAAACCAACGGAAGGAGTCCTAATCCGAGTTCAACCCCCAGCGGATCGACCGGCTTTGGGGTGACTTCGGTTTTCGGTTCCGCCTTTTTAACTTCACCCTCTTTTTTGAGTTTTGCAGCGGCTTCATACACCGCTTGGGGATCGGGAAGCGCAGTTCCAATTCCGACTAAAAGAGCCCCCATGATCACTAAAATGATCCAAGGAAAACCGGGGACGAGAGCCATCAGAAACATCACGATCCCCGTTCCGATAACAGTCTTTCGGTTGGCGAGAATCTGTCCTGCAATATCCTCTCCGAGTCCTGTCGTACTATTGGATCGCGTGACTAAAATACCGGCTCCTGCAGAAATGAGAAGCGATGGAATTTGAGTCACGAGTCCATCACCGATGGTGAGAAGGGCAAATTTGTGAAACGATTCTGCGATCGTAAGATCCAGATTTAAAACGCCGATCCCGACTCCTCCGATGAGATTAATAAAGGTGATCAGAAGTCCGGCGATCGCATCTCCTCGGACAAATTTACTTGCACCGTCCATCGATCCATAAAAACTTGATTCTCGCTCGAGTCCTTTACGTCTGGCTCGTGATTCCTGTTCAGAAATAATTCCTGCATTCAGATCGGCATCGATCGCCATTTGTTTTCCAGGCATCGCATCTAAGGTAAAGCGAGCGGCAACCTCGGCAACACGTCCGGCACCCTTGGTGATGACGACAAAGTTGATGATCGTTAAAATAAGGAAGACGATCATTCCGACGATAATACTGTCGCCGACACTGAACTTGGCAAAGGTGTTAATCAGGGCGCCGGCATCCCCGGTGGTGAGAATCGCTCGGGTGGTAGCGATATTTAATCCAAGTCTAAAAAGGGTGACAAAGAGGAGAATCGTCGGAAAAGCAAAAAACTCCGTCGGCTCTTTTAAGTTTGAGATCGTTAAAATAACGAGCACTGCCATCGCAATACTTAAAGAGAGTAGAAAATCGATTAAAAAGGGAGGAAGAGGCAAAACTAAAATAAAGATGATGGTCAGAAATCCAAAACTGAAAAGGATATCGCCTCGCTTCACGAGCATCTCGGCGAGGGAGGTCATGGCATTGGCTGCCGAAGAGGGGGGAGGAGGAGTTTGTGCCATCGATTAGTTCCTTCCTGTCTCCTCTTCATCTGAGGATTGACGAAATCCACGGCGATAAAGTTGAGCAAGTACGTTAGCGACCGCTTGATAGTAAATCACAGGAATCGGCTCTCCGACTTCACCATGTTTGAAAAGTCCTCGGGCAAGCTCGCGGTTTTCGCGAACAGGAACCGCCCATCGGGCCGCCTCCTCTTTTATCTTGAGGGCATTGAGACGGATTCCTTTGGCGACGACAATGGGAATCGAGGTGTCGCCACGAACATAGCGAAGGGCCACGGCGTAATGAGTGGGGTTGGTCACGACAATTGTCGCATCGGAGAGATCTTCCAACGATCTCGAGAACGATTTGCGACGCTTTCTCCAGAAATTACGACGACGGTTCTTCAGCTCAGGAGAGCCTTCATTTTGTTTGTTTTCATCCTTGAGCTCCTCGAGGCTCATTCCATTGTCTTTCTCGTATTGGTATCGTTGATAGATAAAATCAATCAGAGCGATCACGCCGATTCCGAGAGCGACTCTCCAGCCGATCGACCAGGTGACGGCAATAAAGAAAGCAAAGAGCTCACGAACACTGGTCGGTCGAGTAAAGACATCAGAGCTCATCAATTGTTTAAAAGCGGCATAAGCAAAAAAACCGATGATCAAGAGTTTAATGATCGAGAAGATGGTGGTGACCAGTTTCTTGATGGAGAAAAGATTTTTAATTCCTGAAATCGGATTGAGTTTGCCAAAATTCGGTTCTAGAGGTTCATCGGTCAATAAAAAGCCGACTTGAGCAATCTGAGAGATTGCGGCCGCGAGGGCGATGGAGAGAAGAAAAGCAAAAGTCATCCAAACGAGAGAGCCATCGTTCATCACCGAGAGAACAAAGGTCGGATTTTGGAGGACTGCCGATCGACCCATTTGTTGAAAACTTTCTGCCATCGTGTGGGAGACGCTCTGTCCGATGGTTGGTCCAAAAACAATAATGGAGGTGAGGCCGGCAATGAGAACAGTGGCTGTTGTAATGTCCTGACTTTTTGGGAGCTGACCTTTATTGCGTAGTTCCTCCCGTCGCTTCGCTGAGGCCGGTAATGGTTTTTCATCACTCATGGACGACTCACCGATAGAGTATGTTTAAGCATCTCCGTAACACTGGGAAGAATGCGCTCGAGCTGATCTCGGACCATGAGAAGGATGAGGGGAAGAAAAAGAAGAATTGCCCCTAATCCAATCAGAATTTTTAGAGTGAAGGCCTCCGCAAAGATATTGAGCCCTTGAACCGCACGCGAGAGCAGACCGACGGTCACGGTGACAAAAAACATGACGGAGATAATCGGGGAGGCGATCATGAGCCCTCCCGTAAAAAGTGCCGCCCCTAATTTTGCGAGGATCTCAACATTATGAAGGCTATGAACGGCGGAGGCGAGAGGGACGATCTTAAAGCTTTCATGAAGCGCCATAATCAGGATTGAAAAATAATCGAGAGTCCAAAAATAGAAAAGTCCTGCAATGAAAAGGATTTGTCCAAAAACACCACCGTGAATCGGGTTTAACGGATTGAGCTGCTGGCCTGCGAGCAGTCCGACTTCACTGTCGATGATCGATCCTCCAAATTGCAATGTTGCAAAAATCATGCGGCCAACAAGGCCCATCGCCATTCCGACAAAAATTTCGCCACTTAAAATAAATAAGGAATCCCAGCCCCCCGGAAATCCTAAAGAAGCAGAGGGGGTGATCGGAATTAAAATGATCGTTAGCCAGATCATAAAAGCGACTTTGGCTGGGCGAGGAATCGGAATTTCATTCACTCCAGGGGAGATCATGAAAAAGCCAGTCAATCGCGCGGCGATTAACCAGAACTTCATCGGATCGAAGAGCAGACTCATTTGAGAACTTCTCCTGCTCGTTGGAAGAAAAGAGCGACCAGAGAGGTCATTTTCTCCAGCATCCAAGGAGCCAACAGCCACATTGTGACGCCAGAGACAAAAAGCTTGGGAACAAAGGTGAGGCTTTGTTCTTGAATCGAGGTGACCGATTGAAAGATTCCGACTGCGACACCGACGACAAGCGAGATAATGATCATGGGAGCGATAATAATCGCTCCTTCGGTGAGACAAATCTTAATCAGCTCATAGGCCATGTCGGGGTTCATAATGATTTATCCTTGGAAGCTCGAAATGAGGGATTTAACAATCAATGTCCATCCATCAACCAGCACGAAGACCATGAGTTTTAAAGGAAGTGAAACAATCGGAGGAGGAAGCATCATCATTCCCATGGAAAGAAGAATCGAGGCAACAATCATATCGATCACCAAAAAAGGGAGCAGAATATACAACCCCATTTGAAATGCGGTTTTAATTTCTGAGAGCATGTAGGCTGGGGTGACCACCGAAAGCGGAAGATCTTCAGGGGAGTTCACATTGGAAAGCGGTTTGGAGGCAAGATCCATGAAGAGCTTAATATCTTTTTCCCGTGTGTAGCGAAGCATGAAGGTTTTCATGGTCTCCCCCGCTCTTTGGAGTCCCTGCTCTGTGGTAATCTTATTTTCTCTCATCGGGACAAGGGTCTCTTTGTAAAGGATATCTAAAGTCGGATTCATGATAAAAAAAGTCATGAAGAGCGCCAGTGCGATGACGACTTGATTTGGCGGCTGTTGAAGAGAGAGGGCGGTGCGAAGAAAAGAAAGCACGATGACGATCCGAACGAAGGAGGTCATCATGATGAGAATCGAGGGAGCGACACTGAGGATCGTAAAAAGGATCAGAAGTTGAATATTAACCGAAAAGTTACCCGGTTTTCCTCCTTGCGTGAGAGAGATATTGATCTGATCGTTCGAAGATTGAGCCAACGACGGTTCGCAGAATAAAAAAAGAAAAAGGCAAATGGTTAAAATTGCCTTTGAGTATCGAAAAAATAGAGGAGCGTTTTTCATGGAGTTTTTATGATCAAGGGATTATCGGGGGCCGGCTGTTTTGCGGAGAAGGCCTTCAGATCGATTGGGTCGAGTTTTTGCCAACTCGATCCTTGGGGGTTTTGGGCGAGCAGGAAGAATTGATTTTCGACTTGGAGTAAAAAAACGGTGTTTTTAGGGCCAAGCCATTTTCTTTCAAGAATTTGAATCCATTGATGCGAGGGGTTCAGCCATTTTTTAGGACTGAGGCGGTTTCGATTGAGATAAAGCCATGTCCCGACCAACATTCCCATCAGGAGAAAGAGGAGAAGCCAGCGCCACCATGTCAATCCGTGATCCATTATTGTTTGACGACCTCGGTGATTTTGATGCCAAGGGATTCGTTAACGACAACGACTTCGCCACGTCCAACAAGGCGTCCATTCACAAAAAGATCGACCGGCTCATCGGCCTTTTTTTCAAGTTCGATCACCGTTCCTGGAGAGAGCCCCATCACATCACGAACTGCCATTTGGGTTCGTCCGAGCTCAACACTCAGTCCGACTGAGATATCCATAATAATATCGTTCACAACTTCACTCATCGTAGTCTCCTTTGATTATTTTGCCCCGGGAACCAAAATATTTTTCAATGTCTCTGGTTTTATTTTTGAGGTCACCTTGACCGTGATCTGTTGGTCTGAATTCGTATGAACAGTTCCAATAAATTTTTGTTGGGGTCCTAGGCTGATCACAGCATCTTTGCACTTGAGATTATCCAAGAAGAGAACATCCCCAACAGCAAGGTTGTTAAGGTCGCGAAGCGTGAGCGAGAATCCTTCCCAGTTGGCTTTAATCGGGATCGGGAACTCGTAGAGTGGGGATTCGAGATCCTCGGGGAGTTTGTTGAAATTAACATTATCTCGGACATTCGCATGAACCTCTGCCATGAGATCATCGATCATTCCTTCAATCGTATAAAACGGAAAGACGAATCGCATCCCTGCCACGACATCTCCAAATCGAGCCTCCATTTCTAAAAAGAGCATGACCTCATCTGGATTTGCGAGTTTTAAAAATCGTACGGTATTTTCATGCCCGATGATCTCCATATCCAATTTTTTATATTTCAACCAAGAGTCTGAATACTCTTTAATCACCATTTTAATGAAGTTTTGAAGGACCTCGACCTCGATATCGGTAAATTCCCGCTCGTTTTTAACACCGTGCCCAGGGCCTCCCATCATTCGGTCGAGAACCGTTAATCCCAGACGAGGGGAAAGATCGAGAAGGCACATTCCTTCGAGAGGATTGAGTTTGAAAAGAGTGAGATGACTGGGGACGGGGATATTTTCTAAAATATTTTTATAAGGAAGCGTTTCGAGTCGAGACATTTGGATCGCAAATTCGAGACGGAGGTAGGTGGAGAGTCGGGCTCCGAGACTCCGAATCATCTCCTCGTGTTTGATTCGTAATCGTCGAAGGCGTTCTGGGGTCAGGAAGACTGGGCTTCTAAAGTCGTACCCTTGGACGGTATTTATTTCGCCAGGCTTGCGCTTGCGACTCGAGAGGACGGTCGTGTCTGACGCGCCTAACTCTCCGCTTAAGCCTGCTAAAAGAGCTTCTACCTCATTTTGGGATAAAACCTCTGCAGATGTGGCGTTATTCGGATCAGACATGAGTGATTCCGGTTTTTATTGAATGATAAATTCAGTAAAGCTAACGCTATCGACCTTTCCCTCGGTAAGGAGGGCATTAATATTCGTAATAATCTCGGTACGAAGCATTCCATAGGCCGTTGGAGAGGTGAGCTCATCCATTGTTTTTCGGGAAAGAATTTGAATGATCAGATCGCGAACTTTCGAGCTGCTTCCTTCGAGCTCATGGATGACATCGGCGGGGGCGTGAAAACTGATCGAGGATTTTAAGACTCGACCGGCACGCGTTCCAGAGACATTGACGAGGATATCGGAGAGCGGGAATTCTCCTAAACTTTTTCCGTTATCGGCACTGCTGGAGCCTCCGTGACCTCCTTCTTTCTTTGCTTCGCCATGACCTTCAGATTTTTTAGCTTCTCCGTGGCCCCCTTCCTTCTTTGCCTCCCCGTGACCCTCGGCTTTTTTCTCCTCACCATGTTCCGCTTTACCTGCGGCATGTTCGGCTGCAGGAGTATCGCTTTCAGCGACGTCAGGGGCAGGGGGAGCGGACTGCATTTTCTCTAAACTGGGCATTACCATGAATTTCCACATCGCAAAGACCCCGCCTAACATAAGGAAGACCATGACTCCTACGACGCCAAAAAACATTCCTGTGGAGACCCCTTTTGATTCTGCAGGTGCCGCCTCTGCTGCTGCTTCTTTATTCTCTTCTGGTTTATCGGACATAGATCCCTCGTTGGTTTGTTCAGTTCAGTCGTTAGAGTCGTTGTTAAGGTTTCTAAATCATTTTCCTAAAATGAAAATTCATATTTTCAAATCATTAACGTTTGATGTTGATGACCGTTTGGAGCATTTCATCACTGGTGCTGATCGTTCTTGCATTGGCATCGAACCCTCGTTGAGTGACAATCATTTCACTGAACTCTTGAGCGATATCGACATTGGATAGCTCAAGAACTCCCGATTGGGTCTTTCCGGCTCTTCCCGTTCCTGGAGGATTGGCAGTAGGAGTCCCAGCGGCATCGCTGGCGGCGTAATTAGTGTTTGGGGAGGAACTAAGTCCTTGATTACTCGGAAAGGTGGCGACGCTGACAAATCCGATCGCCGAGCTCGCACCATTATCGCCGGTGACGATAATTTTTCCATCCGATCCGACATTAAAACTAGCGACATTTTGACTAGCGGGAGTGCCCCCTGTAACCGTCGTTGGAACGCGAACAGCACTGAGTCCTGAGGCCGCTGTGGCGGTCGTGTAAGTCACTGCTGAGGGGGTGTTTGTCACCACGCTTGCTAAGAATCCTGATCCTGCGACCGTTCCGAGTGTCCCGAGAACAAATTGACCATCTTGAGAGCGCATGTAGCCGTTGAGATCGACAGTAAAGTTTCCTGCGCGACTGTAAAAGGCGGGAGTGGTCGCAGCCGAGGTGGCTCCCAACATAAAGAATCCATCCCCTGCGATTCCGAGATCGGTAGGGACATCAGTTCGTTGAAAGGCCCCTTGAGTAAACTGAGTATCGGTCGAGGCGACTTGAGAGCCCAAGCCGGCTTCAATCCCTGCCGGTTGGAGCGTACTTGCGGCTCGCGCGACCTGGCTAAAGGCACTGCTTAAGTTCGCTCTTTTGCCCTTATAACCGATCGTATTGACATTTGAAAGATCGTTGCCGATGACATCCATTTTAAATTGATTGCTGCTTAAACCGCTGACGGCTGAATACATACTTCGGATCATAAGAATCTCCTCTGATTATTGTTATTGGATTGTTAAATTTTAAAATTCATAAATCGGAATTCAATGCAATTTAAGTGCTAGAGAGAATGTTTTCATTGATGAGTAATCCTTGGTTTTGGTCTTTGACCGGTTTATGGGGTTGTTTGTAAATAATTTTGGATCGCACTCGCGTTGTATTCGGTCCCTCCGATCGTCACGAGGACGCTCTTATCAAGGACTCGACTGCTTTCAACAATTCCCGTGAGCGGATCTCCGTTTTTATCGAGGATATTTACTTTCTTACTGATCAAATTTGCAGCGAAGGTCTCACGGGCTTGAGCCACTTCAGTTTCCGAATTTGTTTTCAGGGTTGTCGAGGACTGCAGATTTGCAATCGACATATATTGGTTCACGAGATCGGTTGTGCTCGCCGCTTTTGAAGGATTTTGCTGCGAGAGCTGAGTGACGATGATTTTGAGTAAATCATTAAAATCCAATTGTCCGTTGGAAGATTTTGCTGGAACAGCAGGATTGGTCGCGCTGGTTCCGGTTGTGTAGTAGCTGTTGACGCTTGTGACAGGCATAATGTTCCTTTTTTACGATGTTAAAACTTAAGCGACTTGAATCGAGGTCATTTGCGCTAAGTCGATGGCTTGTCCTTGGACTTTCAGTTGGATATTGCCTTGAGCTGTATTGGATTGAGAGACGAGTCCCTGGATTGCTTGACCTTCCGATCCAATCATTTGAACGGTTTTGCCGACGAGCAGTGTCGCGAGTTGTTGTTGCTCGAGCGGAGTGAGTTGAGCGGGGGTTCGTCCCTTTAAAATCGCATCGACTTGAATCTGATCCGGCTTCAAGGCGCCAGCATTTTGGAGTGACTGTTGAAACTCCGCGGGATTCGGTTGCGAGATCGATTTGGTGATCTCGGTGAACATATTGGCGATTGGACCTATTGCGGTAATTCCTGCAAGGATGGGGATCATGCGAGCCTCCGGGTTGATGGTTTAAAGAGATCAAAAATCGATTCGACAGAGGTTTTATCGTCGCGTTTACGATCCTCCTCTGACTTTTCATCGGAGGATTTCTCCGAGTTTTCAGTTTTTGCAACGGCGCTCTCCATTTGAGCGGGGAGCCAACGAATTGCCTCAGTGGAGTTGATTCCGCGGAGTTGTTTAATCTCCGATTGCAGCCAAGCCATTGCTTGGTGGCTATTGGCGCTGAACTGAGCTCGTAATTCTTGGTTTACTCGTGCGATATAAAGAGTGATTTGTGCTCCTTGCGGCGTTTGGAGTTTGACCTCAATCCGTCTCGGGGTAGGTAGCGGGGCCTCTTCAAATACGGAGTCTAAGACCTTCTCTAAACGGTGCTGGGGGTTGAGAGTGATCGACTCCGGTTTCGCCTGAGTCGTTGAGGATTTTAGCGATTCGCCTGAATTTGCATTCAGAGAGTTAAGATCGACTGGAAGATCTTTATCATCTGACGAGGTTGCTTTATTTAACGAAGCAAGTAGGTCGAGAACCTTGGAATTTGCTGGAGTT
>CAMCSM010000093.1 GCA_945877805.1 Methylacidiphilum caldifontis
ATGGGGAGTGCTTTTCCTGCTCCTATGAAAGTAGTGCCCTTCATTCCTGATTCCGCTCCCTTTAATCCAGAACAACGGGCGTGGTTGAACGGTTTTTTGGCAGGGTGGTTGAATGAGTCCTCAGGAGCCGCCCCCTTCTCCGCTCAACCGACGGCGACGGAACCACTCTTGATTCTCTTTGGAAGCCAAAGTGGGAATGCGGAGGGGTTTGCAAAGAAAATTGGAAAAGAGGCTGGGACAAAAGGCTTTGCACCAAGGATCCATGAGCTCGATTATGCCACGAAGCTCGATCTTACCAAGGAATCGCGACTCCTCGTCGTTACGAGTACATGGGGGGAAGGAGAGATGCCGGATAACGCCAAAGCCTTTTGGGATTTGATCTCTCAGGAGTCTGCCCCTCAGCTCCCGCAACTCCAATACTCGGTCCTTGCTTTAGGTGATAAAAATTACCCCGATTTCTGCCAAGCAGGGAAGAATATCGATGCTCAACTGGAAAAACTAGGAGCTCAACGAATCCATCCCTGCGTCGAATGTGATGTCGATTTTGAGTCCAACGCCAAACAATGGCTCGCCTCCTCTTGGACTGCTTTAGGCGGAACAACTTCCTCCACTTCCTCTCTTCCAAGGCTCACTCCCTCTTCTGAGTCCCCAACCGATGGCTCTTATAGCCGAAGGAATCCGTTCATCGCCAAACTTCTGAACAATAAAAACTTAAATGGAGCCGGTTCCTCAAAGGATGTTCGTCATATTGAGATCGATCTCACGGGCTCAGAGCTCAGTTATGAAGTCGGCGATGCCCTTGGGGTCTTTCCTCAGAATGATCCCTCGCTTGTGGAGTCGATCCTCAAGACTCAAGGATGGAGTGGCGCTGAAGAGATCACGATCGCCGATCAGGGAAAACGGAGTTTAAAAGAGTCGCTCTTAAAATCGTTTGAAATCACCAAGCTCAACAGCGATTTCCTCAACGCCCTTCTCACCAAGGTCCCCTCCGCAGTTTTTAAATCACTGATCGCTCCTGATAAGAAGAAGGAGCTCGATCAATTCTGTTGGGGACGAGACCTTTTAGATCTTCTCATCGAATATCCGGCTGCAAAGTTTACCCCCCAAGAGTTTGTCGATCTTTTACGGAAATTAAACGTACGACTCTATTCAATCGCCTCGAGCCTCAAAGCCCATCCGAATCAGGTTCATCTCACCGTTGGCGCGGTTCGTTTTGAGTCCCATGGACGAAAACGGGGCGGGGTCTGTTCGACCTTTCTTGCAGATCGTGTTGAGAGAGGAGATGAGATTCCGGTTTTTATTCAGGTTTCCCACGGTTTTCGTCCTCCGACGAATCCGGAAACAGCGATGATTATGGTCGGCCCAGGAACCGGAATCGCTCCCTTCCGCGCCTTTTTAGAGGAGCGCAAAGCAACGGGCGCGAAGGGAAAAAACTGGCTCTTTTTTGGTGACCAACATGCCAAGAGTGATTTCCTCTATCAACAGGAGCTCGAAAACTATTTCCGCGAGGGCCTTCTCACGCAACTCGATACCGCCTTCTCCCGCGATCAAGTAGAAAAGATTTACGTTCAGACTCGAATGAAAGAAAAAGCGAAGCAGCTTTGGGAATGGCTCGAAAGCGGAGCCCATTTCTACGTTTGCGGGGATGCGAGTAAAATGGCAAAGGATGTCGATCAAGCCCTTCACGAAGTCATTATCGAGGAGGGAAAAAAGAGCGCCGACGAGGCCAAGGAATATGTTAAAAAATTAAAGTCGGACAAACGTTATCAACGGGATGTCTATTAACCCCATTGATCGAATCGATCACTTATGAGCACTTCTGCCCCCTCTCTTTCTGGATCTAACTTTTCCGCGGAACAACAACGCTATCTCGAAGGCTTCTTCTCTGGCATTAGGGCTCGAGGAGTGACCTTTGGTGATGTGGAAGGAAAGCCCTCTCCGACGGAGGGAACGGGGGTCGATCTTTCGGCCCTCATTAAAGAGGAGCGGATTAAACGGGAGTTAAACCCCTTTGATGCCTACTCCACTCTCCTTGAAGATGCAAAACTCAATAAAGCCCCCGATGCGGAGAATACTTTTCGCTATAAATGGAACGGCCTCTTTTATCTGACCCCGATCAATGATGCCTATATGGCACGTTTGCGCATTCCGGGGGGCTTTCTCAAAACCTATCAGCTTCGTGAAATCGCGAATATCTCGAAAAAATTAACCTCCGGTTATGTGCAAATCACGACACGGGCTAATTTTCAAATCCGATTAATCCAACCGAAAGATACCCCTGAGGTCCTCCGTCGTGTTCAATCGGTCGGACTCCACACCCGCGGTTCGGGAGCGGATAATATTCGTAACATCACCGCGAATCCAACAGCAGGAATCGATCCTCATGAAGTCCTCGATGTCACCCCGTATGTCCATGAACTCTCCCAGCTGATTCTCTCCTCCCTCGAATTTTACGATCTTCCTCGAAAATTCAATATCGCCTTGGATGGAGGCGGACTCATTGGCAGTGTCGAGGATACAAATGACATCGGACTAAAAGCATTCGATATCAAAAAGATTGAAGGGGGCCCCGAAGCAGGAGTTTACTTCCGAATCAAACTCGGAGGGGCGACAGGCCATAAGGCTTTCGCCAAAGATTTAGGAGTTCTCGTTCCTCCGGATCAGATCATTAAAGTGACGGCAGCCCTTGTTCGGGTTTTCATCAAAAATGGAAATCGAACTGACCGAAAAAAGGCCCGTCTCAAACATCTTCTCGAAACCTGGACGCTCGCGCACTATTTGGAGGAAACAGAGAAACTGCTTGGCTATCCACTGATTCGCTCGCCGCTTGATGATCAAGGAGGCTCTCCTTTTCACGATATCGAAAAGCCCTCTGAGTTTCATCACTCCCATGTCGGTGTTTTCCCTCAAAAACAGAAAGGACTCCATTATATTGGAGTTTGCATTCCGGTTGGGCAAATCACCCCTGAGCAGATGCATCAACTGGCCGATATTGCAGACACTCATGGATCTGGTGAGGTCAATCTGACGGTCTGGCAAAATTTAATTATTCCGAATATCCCCACATCTGAAATCGCCGCCGTTCAAAAAGAGATTAAAAAGGCGGGGCTCGTTTGGGAGCAGTCAAATTTAAGAAGTGGATTCATCTCCTGCACAGGAAACTCTTATTGTAAGTTCTCTTCGGCGAATACCAAAGGCAATGCCTTGGCTCTCATGGACTACTTAGAGAAAAAGATTCATCTCGATCAGCCGATCAATGTCCATCTAACCGGCTGCGCGCATTCCTGTGCGCAACATTACATGGGGGATATCGGTCTCTTGGCCACAAAAGTAAAACTCGGCGGGGAATCGGTCGAGGGCTACCATGTTTTTGTCGGCGGAGGATTCGGAAAAAATCAAGCGACGGGACGGCAAATTTTCACAGGGGTTGCCTTTGAAGATTTAAAGCTCACTCTTGAAAAAATCTTCAAGGCCTACCATAAACATCGCCAAAATAATGAGCCTTTTCAACAATTCACGGCTCGCCATGATCTTAACCAACTCCAAGCTTTATTTAGTAACGATGAATAATGTAAAAACATGGCTGAAGAACTCAAAACGCTGATCGACGATCTTTTAGAGAAGCAACAGCTGCTGACTCCCGTCACCCGTTTTTCTCAGAAACAGGAAAGCCATCTGCTCCCCAAACAGGCACGCTACTACCAAGATCTCATCCCGCTCAGTAAGCCAAAGCAAGGAGAGCAATATGCCTTTCAAGTCGAACTCGATCTCTGCTCCGGCTGTAAGGCCTGCGTGACCGCTTGTCATAGTCTCAACGGATTAGAAGAGGAGGAGATCTGGCGGAATGTCGGATTTCTTCACGCCCCAGCAGGGGAAAAACCGTTTCAACAAACGATCACGACCGCCTGTCATCACTGCGTTGATCCCGGTTGCCTGAATGGATGCCCTGTCGATGCTTACGATAAAGAGGAAGAAACGGGGATCGTCCGACATCTCGATGATCAATGTATCGGCTGCTCTTATTGCGTCATGAAATGCCCCTACGATGTTCCCAAATATTCTGAAAAAAAAGGGATCGTTCGTAAATGTGACATGTGTCATTCCCGCCTCTCCGTCGGGGAGGCCCCCGCTTGTGTTCAAGCCTGCCCTCATGAGGCAATTCAGATCATCATCGTCGATAAAGAGGCGATTAAAAATGAGACTAAGATCAATCAAACGATCGTTCCGGATGCCCCTCTTTCAAGTTACACTGTTCCAACGACTCAATACCGTTCTAAAAAAGGGCTCCCCACTCATCTCCTTGCCGCCGATCGTCATCAACTCAAAGCCGATCAGGGACATACCCCGTTAGCGATCATGCTCGTTTTAACCCAAGCCTCCGTCGGATTTATCGGAATCGATCTCCTTGCCCGACTGATGGACTGGCCGATTTCTCAACCGTGGAGTGCCGTCATCGCCATTCTCCTCGGAGTCGCAGGAATGATCTCCGCCACGCTTCATTTAGGGCAACCGCTCAAAGCGTGGAGATTTTTTGTCGGTCTTCGCCATTCATGGCTAAGCCGCGAAATTCTTGCCTTCAGCCTCTATCTGCCATTGCTCTTCCTTTACACTCTTTGGCTTTGGACACCGGAAATGAATTTCCTTCCCGCCGAACTCCCCACCTTTCTCTTTAAATCGACTACAGGCTTGATTCTCGGAGGGACAACGGTTTTCATCGGCTTAATTGCCGTTGGGACTTCGATCATGATTTATCACGATACCACAAAACCGCTTTGGAAATGGTCTCGTTCAGGGATCAAATTTTATGGAACCGCCCTTCTCCTCGGAGTGGCAGGAGTCGTCACCTCCTCATGGATCGAGAATTCCACCTGCACGGAGGCCCATACGTTGCTGCTCCAAACATGGATGGCCGCCGGATTTTTAAAGCTTCTCTTCGAAATCAAATTTCTCCGGCATGTGAAATCAAACTCATGGTCTCCTGATAAACGCTCCGCACTCGTTCAAATAAAAACCTTGAAATTTGAATCCGGGATTCGATTTTTTCTCGGGTTCATCGGAGGGATTTTAATTCCGTTAGCTATTTTGATTGCCCCTCAAAATGAAGCTTTATTTTGGATCTCCTTTCACGGTTTCATCCTCCTCACGGCTGGAGAAATCTTCGAACGATCGCTCTTTTTTAAATCGGTCTCCTCTGCTAAAATGCCTGGAACCCCATAGGAAATAGATGATTCAGCCTGTTGTTGATTTTATTAAAAAGGAGATGACCCTTCGTTCATGGAAAGGGCCCTTCACTGAAGAACTTGTCCAACGCCCAGGAGATTTCGGATTAGGACAACTGCCTGACCGACTAAAACCGGATGCCACGACGACGATGATCTGTGGATTTTGCGCCACCGGATGTGGACTCAATATTCATCTTAAAAACGGTCAAGCGATCAACTTAACGGCCACGACCGATTATCCGGTAAATCTCGGCATGGCCTGTCCCAAGGGATGGGAGGCTTTAACCCCCTTGAACGCCCCGGATCGTGCGACAACTCCCCTGCTCCGGAATACCTCAGGGGAGCTAGAGCCCGTGAGTTGGGAAGTCGCCATTCGAACTTTTGTGACTCGAATGAAAGGAATTCAAAAAAAGCACGGCAACGAATCGATTGCTTTTATGAGCACAGGGCAAATTCCTTTTGAGGAGATGGCCTTTCTCGGCGTCCTTTCCAAATTTGGGATGCAGCTCATCGACGGAGATGCCAATACGCGTCAATGTATGGCGACCTCGGTCACCGCCTACAAACAATCGTTCGGATTCGATGCTCCTCCTTATACTTATCAAGATTTTGAAGAGTCGGATGCTCTCATTTTTATCGGGGCGAATCCCTGTATTGCACACCCCATTATGTGGCAACGGGTCTGTCGGAATAAAAACAACCCTGAAATCATTGTCATTGATCCTCGAAAAACCGAAACTGCGGTCTCGGCGACACAACATTTTGCTCTTCAACCGAAATCAGACCTGACCCTCCTTTACGCCCTTGCGAATCTTCTCATTCAAAACGGTTGGATCAAAGAAGACTATATTGAGGCTCACACCACTGGTTTTGAAGGATTTAAAACCCACGTTGCAAAGTTTAATTTGGAGATGGCAAGCAAGGCAACGGGGATCGCTCCCGATCGTATTCTCCATCTTGCAAAAACGATCCACGAAAAGAAAAAGGTCTCCTTCTGGTGGACCATGGGGGTCAATCAAAGTCATGAAGCCACGCGCACCGCTCAGGCAATTATCAACCTAGCGCTGATGACAGGGAATATCGGTCGTCCCGGAACGGGGGCAAACTCGATCACCGGTCAATGCAATGCCATGGGCTCAAGGCTCTTTAGCAATACCACGAATTTACTTGGCGGCCATGATTTCCTCAACGCCGAACATCGCAATAAAATTGCAAAGATCATGAACATTCATGTCGACCGAATCCCTCAGCGAAACACGCTCGCCTTCGATCAGATTCTCGATCAAATCGATGCCGGAAAAATAAAGGCTCTCTGGATCATCGCCACCAACTCGGCACACTCTTGGATCGATCAAAAACGAGTCCTCGAAACCTTCAAAAAACTGGACTTCGTCGTCGTTCAAGATATGTACCACAACACCGAATCAGCGCAGCTCGCTCACTTGGTCCTTCCGGCTGCGGGATGGGGAGAAAAAGAGGGGTGCTTTATCAACTCCGAACGACGCATTGGAGTGATTAAAAACGTCCGTAAAGCTCCGGGAGAGGCACTCGCCGATTTTCATATCTTCCGTCTCATCGCACAAGGATGGGGTCTCGGAGAGATGTTCAAATCATGGACCCATCCTGAAGCTGCCTTTCAAATTCTGAAAAAGGCCTCTGCCGGACAACCGTGCGATATCACCGGAATCGAGGACTATGCCCACATCGATCGAGAGGGGGGAATCCAATGGCCTCTTGCGCAAGGAACAAAACTGGAAAGCAATCAACGACGTCTCTTTGCTGATGGCAAATACTATACCTCCGATCAACGAGCGATCTTTCACTATGAAAATCCTCGTCCGATGGAGGAACCGACCGATAGCGCCTATCCCTTTTTGCTTCTCACGGGCCGGGGAAACTCCTCCCAATGGCATACGGGATCACGAACTGAAAAATCGGCAGTCCTTCGTAAGCTTTCCCCTCGCGAATCGTACATCGAAATCAATCCGATGGATGCTTTAGAGTTTGAGATTAAAGATCAAGATTGGATCTCTGTACAATCGCGCCGAGGAGAGGTCAAAGCACGCGCCTTCCTGACTCAAACCGTCCAACGAGGACAACTCTTCATGCCGATGCATGACATTACGACGAATCAATTAACGCACCCATCCTTTGATCCTTATTCCCGACAGCCCTCCTACAAATGCTGTGCCGTTCGTTTAACCCAAAATTTACCACATCTCCGTCCCGCATAGGCGTCAACTTAAGAGAAGAGAAAATACAACTTTAACCGCAGGGTAAACAGAGGAAAACGGAGGTGAATTCTGTTTTTAATATGAAAAAAAGGCAGTTGTTTTGGGTTTTAAATAAATAGCGAATTGAATATTCCTCTGTTGTCCTCCGTCCTGCCCCGTATTCCTATCGGGGTTACCCCGCGGTGAAAAAACTGTCTTTTCGAGTGTAAGGTTGACGCCTATGCGACAGGTCGGGGCACAGTTGTGAAGCGGATTTTTAAAACATTCAATAGGGAACTCAGTCCCGAAAGAATCGGGATGCGAAGACTTGAAAAAACGTTTATTTTAAACGAATCGTTTTCGTTTTTTTGTTTCCTCCCAGAAACCGGCTCTCCTCATGCTTTGAAGGAACCCAATCTTTTTTCTTTTGAACATCATAATTGCGAAAGTAAGAGACAAGTCCAATAAGAGCCCCCGAAAGCATCAAAAATAAAATGATCATCACTCGATTTGATTCATGATCTGGATAAATATTGAAGAGATATAAAAAAATTAAGAATGGCGTCGGAAAAGTCAGCGCCCCCAAGGAGATCGACTGAAGCTGAAGAAAGCGATTTCGTTTATTGGCTGACATGAGATATCCTTAACCAGAATCTAGCTCATCCATGAATTTTAATCCAGCGGAATAAAGAACTCTCTTAGTGAAGCGATTCCCTTCAAACAGGAAGGAAGCATCACTTTTAGCTTTTCCAACCCAATCAACACTTCAATCTCAACCCATGCTCCCGTGGGACTCTGAAATTCGCAACTGTCTAGCCTATCTCGCCGTGGAAAAAAGTCATGCCACAAGCACTCTTGCCCTCAATGAACAATGTTTGCGTTCTTTTGTCCCCCACCTCTCTGCTTTCGTTAAAAAATGGAGTGATATTCAAACCGAGGATCTCGAGCGATTTCTCAAAGAACTCTCAAAAAAAAGAAACTCCGCGACAATCAAAAAATATGTCGTCGCTCTCAAACATTTCTTCCGATACCTCAAACAGGCAGAGCTGATCTCCGTCGACCCCACTGAACCGCTCGAAATTCCTAAACTCGGACGCAATCTCCCTGAAACGCTTACTGAAATCGAGGTCGATCGACTTCTCTCCATCCCCTTTTCGCCAACCCTAGAAGGGGCACGCGATCACGCCTTTCTAGAACTTCTTTACTCCTCAGGATTACGGGCTCATGAAATGATTGGAGTTTCCTTAGAGTCGGTCGATCTGGCGGAAAAAATGATTCGGATCACTGGAAAAGGAAAAAAAGAGCGTTTAGTCCCTCTCGGCAGAAGAGCGATTGAAGCCCTCGATCATTATTTAGAATCGGCGCGTCCGAAGCTCGCTAAACCGCAAAGCGGCTCCGCACTATTTTTAACCGCTCGAGGCACCCCTCTCACCCGTCAACAGGCTT
Organism: Methylacidiphilum caldifontis; assembly: GCA_945877805.1. Classification (GTDB taxonomy): domain Bacteria; phylum Verrucomicrobiota; class Verrucomicrobiia; order Methylacidiphilales; family CAMAQI01; genus CAMAQI01. The sequence goes on from CAMCSM010000093.1 coordinate 8,882, forward strand.
GGAAAATAGTCCAACAATCAGCAAAAACAGCAGGGATCACGAAACCGGTCTACCCCCATTTACTTCGTCACTCCTTTGCCACTCATCTTCTCTCGCACGGCGCCGACTTGAGAGTCATTCAAGAAATGCTCGGCCATGCCAGTCTCGCCACGACTCAAATTTATACTCACGTCGAATCCCAACGGCTCCGAACGGTTCACCAAAAGTTTCATCCCCGAGGCTGATCTCTCATTCCTTGTTTCCAAAACTTTTCAAAAGCACTATCCCAACTCCGTTGATGATGCACCGATTGTGAAAGCTTCACTCGCGCCTCCAGATTCGGGAGTCGATGAAGCCAATCGGCAACCCCTTGACTCCATAACGGCAAATTTCTCGCAGGATAAACCGCTCCATGTTCCGGTTGAGTAATCAGTTCCCGAGGGCCGCCAATATCGGAAACGAGTGTCGGAAGTCCCGCTGCCATCGCTTCGATGACCACATTTCCAAAGGTATCGGTCGTACTCGGAAACAGAAAAAGATCTGAGGAGGCATAAGCGACTCCCAGTTCAAATCCGGTTAAGATCCCGGTAAAAATAGCCTCAGGCAAAAGAGTCGCCATCTCTTGGCGATAGGGACCATCCCCAACAATTGCCAAAGTAAAACGCTCCCCTTTTTTCTTTAAATCTAAAGCGACCTCAGTCAAAAACGCTAACTCCTTCTCCTTCGATACACGACCAACAAAGAGCAGCACGGGCCCCTGAGCCCCCTTCTCCTTCCAATAACGCTCATTGCGATGCTTCGGATTGAATAACTCCGTATCCAACCCTCGAGGGAGAATCTCGAGCCGATCCTCAGCAATCCCCCGCTCTCGCCAACATTGACGATAAAAATGAGAGTTTGAATAGATCAGATCAAACTGTCCATAAAACCACTGCATATAGCTCCAAATCATCGATTCCACAAAACGATCATCACTCAAAAATCGGGCATACTGTGGAAAATCAGTGTGATAAATCCCACTCATTCTCAAGCCCAAAAGCTTCCCCGCAGCCAAAGCTGTCAACCCAACTGGCCCTGGGGTGCTAATAATGAGCTCGGTAAATCCCTCTTGATGAATGTAATCGATCATCTCCAACACAGGAGGAAAACTCATCTTAAGAAGCTTATACTCCGGAATCTCAAACTCTCCAATTGGCTCAAAATTCTTAATCGGTAATCCATGAATTGTCACCTCCGAACGTGAGGTGACCACCGTCAATTGATACCCCTGCTCTTGAGCGACTTTTGCCATGGCACAAATCGTTCTGGCGACTCCATTCACATCTTCCAAAGTATCGGTAAACCAAGCGCGCTTGTTATTTTGCAGGGACTCAGGGATCTTTCCGAGGATCCGCTCTGAGCTCTCTTCAAGTAATTTTCGGTCCGGACGATGATGAGAAAAAGAGATTAAATAGGGCATCAAAAGCCCCCAGGCAGGAATCAAACCGGTAATACTTTGCAACGCATCCACGACCTTTCCCTCCTCCATTCGACGAATAAACTGTGTGGTCAATCGATACCCCATCTGATTCGTCATAAAGGAGGCCATTCGGAACGATCTTCGTTCGACACTCTTCTCCGTCGCGATAATTCGATCGAGAGACTCTCCCACTTGCGCATCCATCACAAAATTTGTGACCTCACGAGTCAGAGTCGATTCCCCTGGCTTCATAAAATCGAAGGCCTGCCCAGTCCTTACCGCTTCGGCAAAATGACCGATTTTTTCGCGAAAAGAAAAAGAGGTCGGATTCTTCCCTGCCAAAAATCGCTCCGCCATCGTGCGCATGAGCTTTGCCGCTAACGGAGCGGTTTTCTGAAGTCGCTCCAACGCATATTTCAACACAATATGATAAAAGCCGGTCGAAAGCTGTAGCGGATCTCCACGCAGTCCCGCCGGTTTTGCTCTTCCCTTGGAGATCCCTTCAAAAAACTCCGCAACCGTCGCCCCTCCAGGGATATCCGTATACGCCTTTCCGACGTATAAACCGGCGTGATCATCCGAGCCCCCCACAAGGAATTTCTGATGTGCTTGAGTTGAATAAGGATCAATCCCCTGACGTTTCGCCATGATCAAAATCTTTTCCGGAGTCAACGACTGCAAACAAGCGATCGCCACTTGTTGCGCTAACGGCTCTCGATTCGCATTCACCGCTTCAAAGGTCGAAAAAAGCAAAATCAATTTTTCGAAATGATCGACCGTTAACATCTCATTGATTCGCGTCAACGGATGAGTCACCGCATGAGCAATTTGACTCTCGCGAAGATAAACCGAGAGGGCAAAAATATCGGGGCGTAGCCGCTGGATCTCCTCGTGCTGAGGAGGGGTAATATTCCAGACTAAAAGATGAATCTTACAGCCATCCGGAAAATAGGTCGTCACCTCTTCGCTGATAAACACATCGGGGTGATGCAAAATCTCTAAACAGCCCTCAATTCGATTATGATCCGTGATCGTTTTAAAAGTCATTCCCGCGGCGTGTAGCTTTTGATAAAGCTCCTCAGGCTCACTATAGCTTTGAGGAACCCCTAATTTTCGTAAAATCCATTCACTCGGTCGATCGGA
>CAMCSM010000094.1 GCA_945877805.1 Methylacidiphilum caldifontis
GATCCATTTTCCACCTTGAGTGGTCGTCGTAGCAATCTGATCAGCAAGAGTTACTGTTACTTCCTCCCCCTCCTTCGCTTTTCCCCAAATCGGAACCTCCACCCCTTGTTGCAGTACCGCATGATCGGAAAAAAGGGCGTTCGGTTTCACTTCTCCAGTAAGAATCGAGAAAGAGGAGAGAAGACAGAAAAGAGCGGCAAAGAAGGAAAATTTCATCATCACTGCTTGTACCTACTTTTATACGATCCTCCATTAAAAATATTTGCACCCGATCGTGGGATAGTCGACAAACAGCGAATGCAAGGGATCGCTCTTCAGTTTGTAGCCTATCGGAGAATTGATTCAGGAGTCACAACGCACCGATTCAATATGAGAATAAACATTGAGTCGAGGGGGGCGAAGAAATCCAATTAAGGTCTGCCCGCTTTGACGGGCAAAGGAGATGGCGAGGGAGGAGGGGGCGGAGACCCCGAGAATCATCGGAATTCGAGCCGCAAGGGCCTTTTGAACGATTTCAAAGGAGAGGCGACCACTGACCATCAAGATCGACTTTTCGGGGGGCCAAAGGTCGTTTTGAGCGCACCAGCCGATGACTTTATCGACAGCGTTATGACGTCCGACATCTTCTCGTAAGAGGATCAATTTTCCGGTGGGATCAAAAAGAGCGGCGGCATGGAGTCCCCCGGTTTGCTGATAGGAGGATTGATTTTTTGAAAAAGTTTCTGGTAATTCAAGAATGGTTTTCAGAGGGACTTGAAGACGATGGGGAATCGCCGGGAAATTTCGCAAAACCTCCTCGATCGATTGTTTTCCGCAAAGGCCGCAGCTCGAGGAGATGGTGCCGTAGCGACTGAGTTCTTTGGTGAGGGAGTCGATTTTTTTAGAAAGAGTGACTTTGAGAAGATTGGGGTGATTTGAAAGCGGACAGGGGTGAGCTGAGAGAATTTCCTGTGGGGAGAGGGCAATCGATTCGGTAAGGAGAAAGCCGGTTGCTAATTCACGGTCATGACCGGGGGTGCGCATGGTAATCGCAATCGTTTTCTCTTCGATTTGAATTTCGAGCGGCTCTTCGATGGCGATCGAATCGGTGATCGATTCCCAAACTCCGTCGGGACGCAAACGGATGACTTTTTCCTCTTGAGAAAGAGCAGTGGAGGGGGGGATCGAATGAAGTTCTTGAGACATCGAATGAATTAATTTTTCTCAACTCGAACGTAAGCATTATAATCAGGAACACCGCCCCCTTTATCGACTAAACCACGAGGAATGATCACATTTCCTTCTGGCCAATGGATCTGGAGATTTCCGGGGGCAATCGGAGCGATAAAAACGGTTCCTGGATAGTCGGCAAGATCATTTTTGAGAGCGATTCGTTCACCGTGTTTCAGGTTGAGTTTTTCCGCATCTTCGGCACTCATCAGAACCGCATCACGGGGGCTTCCGTTGAGGGGATCGATCTCGGCGTAGATTAATGAATTGAACTGTTTTCCACGGCGGGTACTGACCATGAATTCCTCTTTCTTCATTGTTGAGATCGGGATCGGAACCGCAATGAATCGAGCCTTGCCATCGGGGGTTGGAAATTGTCCCTCAGCACAGAGATGTTTCCCTCCGTATTGGAAGGCATCTCCGGTTTTATGAAGGTGTTGAACCCCTTCATAAAAGGGAACGACTCGGGCGATCTCTTCACGCATCGCTTGACCGGTTTCGCAACCAAGAAGAGGGGCCCGTTCCGGATAGGTGGCGGCGGCGATTTCACGAAGGATTTTCCATTCCGCTTTGGCCTCCCCGACTTGGCGAGGAATTTCAGGGGAGAACATGACACGACGTTCTGTGGAGGTCTCTGTCCCCCCGTCATCCTGTTCGTAGCGGGTTTTTGCAGGGAGAAGGAGAACGGTTTCTTGAGCGGGAATGAGCATCTGGTCATTGAGGATAATATCTTGATGGACGCGCATCGGAACTTGAGCAAGGAGGGAGCGAACATGGTCCGGCTCAGGAAGATTACGAAGCATATTTCCGCCGACATTATAGAAAAGATCCAGTCGTCCATCAGCACAAGCCTCGACCATCTCCGTTGCGGGAAGTCCGGGACGATCGGGAATTGGAAAGTGATAAAGAGCTTCGAGAGCTTTGGCGTTTTCAGAGTTGATCGGTTTTCCCCCGGGGAAAGCGGTGGCGTAGGCCCCCATCTCTGCTCCGCCTTGAACCGAGGAGTGGCCGCGAATCGGCATCAGTCCATTGAGATCCTTTCCGACATAGCCTTGAAGAAGACCGAGATTGAGAATCATTTGGACCGCATCGGCTCCATAGGTGTGCTGGGTGATTCCCATGCTCCAAACAAGAACGGCGTTTTTTGCCTCTCGAATCAGGATCGCAAACTCTAACATCGAGGCGTGAGAAAGTCCCGAGGACTTTTCAAGTTCCTCGAAAGATAGAGAGGCTGCGGCCTGTTTGAGTTGATCGAGATCGTTGACGCGTGTTTCAGCGAAGGCGGTATTGTACCAATTATTTTCGAGAAGGATTTTAATCACTCCGTAGAGAAAAGCGATATCCCCCCCTTGGGTCACGGGAAACCAATAGTCGGCGATGCTGGTTCCAAAAAGCGCACTCGCGGCGGTGGAGGGGACCCAGTATTGTTTCATTCCCGGTTCGAGATAGGGATTCACCATTGCGACTTTTGTTCCTAAAGCTTTCGCTTCATGAAGATATTTTGTCGAAACCGGTTGGTCGTTGGCCGGATTCGATCCAAAGAAAACAATCAGATCGGTCCCGTACCAATCTTTATAACTACAGGTGGTTGCCGAGACCCCAACTGCCGCCTTCATCGCCGCCGTTGAGGGGGAGTGACAGATCCGAGCTGCATTATCAACATTGTTGGTCCCTAAAAAACGGGCGACTTTCTGCGCCATGTAATAGATTTCGTTGGTGACCCCGCGGGAGGTGACAAACCAAGCGGTGCGATCGGGAGTTGTTGAGCGAATTTTTTGAGCGATCCGCGAATAGGCCTCCTCCCAGGAGATGCGTCGAAATTGATTCTCCTTTTTTTCACGGATCATTGGATAGGGGAGTCGTCCGAGTTCACGGAGCTCTCGATTATCCATTTTTTCGAGTCGAGCGATATCGGTAAAATGAGAGTCCTCAATCGTGCCGACGGTATTTAATCGGAGGAGATTGAGTCGGGTCATACAGAGATGGGGACCTTTAATCGTCCAATCGAAGAGCCCGGCAACGCCGAGAGCACAACCGTCGCAGACCCCTTGAGTGATCACTTTCCATGCGTAGGGGAGATTATCGCGATTGCGCCAGAGAATTCCGAACATATCGCGAAAATGCTTCGGCTTTTGGTGTCCAATTCCAAAAGGAAGAATTCGTGCTAGGCGCTCTTTCCATGTGAGTCGAATTTGATGAGAGGCTTGCATCGATTGGATCATAATAGTTAACGGGAAGGTGAGGTTCGCAGATTCAATAACCAGTGGGGACTTTACTTTGAAGTCTTAAATGGGACTACCCCAATATTCACCAGTATCAATACTATTTTGTTTGATATTACCGATCAGTAGTCCCTCAGACGTGTCCAAATTTTCTCTATTTCGACTCTCAAGACTTGAGCCTCCTCCCAACTGTTGGGAAGTGTCGAGAGATTGTATCCTCCGACAACGGGTCCAAGTTCTGGACAAACAAAGAATTCACGATCGCTATTTCGATTTCCTTCGAGCCAGCATTTCATCACGGCTTCAGCGAAAGGAAGCCACTCTTTGACTTCCAGAGTGAGATTTCCTTTGCCATCGGTGACAGGGACTTGAGCATGGTGTCCATTAAAGGGTCGGAAGTGAAATTGTTGGGCTCGCTGAATTAAATCTGGGCGAATGATCATCTTTTCGATGTAGTTCGAGGGAGCTAAATGTTTCACGACCGAAAGATGGGAGAAATCCCAAGTCATCGGCATCAGCTCCCCGGTAACCTTTTGATAGGCCTCCGCAAGGGCATAGGTTTTTTCAGGGGTTTCCGTACAGGTGTCGCGATGAACTTCGATGGCCGGTTCAACGCCAAGTTTACGTCCCTCTTGAATCAGAAGAATTGCCAATCCTAAGGCCTCGGGAGTTAAGGTATCTTCATCTGCCATCTGAACATTGATGTGATGGGCTCCTAAATCTTTATTGAGCTTGAGTTTTTCCGCAAATTCAGAGGCTTTTCCTGAGGCGATGTAGCCGAGGAGTTGCAATTGATGTTTTTTAGCTAATTCAGGAAGCGATGGGTCTGGAATATAAAAGGCAAAAGCATCAAAGCCAGAGGCTTTGGCTGTTGATAGTTTTTGATCTAAAGACCACTCCTGTGAAGGAGTGGGATATCCGAGCATCGTCCACTGAGCGGCAACATAGCGTATTTGCGGAGTTTTCATGATTATTTTTTGGCAGTTTTCTTAGGGCTCTTTTTTTGACCACGGCCGGGAAAGGTGAGCTCTGCGATTCCTGATTTATCGAGCTCTCCAAATCCTTGTTGGACCATTTTTTTGTATTGCAGATATGTGGCCTTTGCGAGCGGTAAATCCCGTTTAGCCGCTTTCGCTAATCCGAGCGCAATTCCGCTGTCTTTTGCGGCATGAGCACCGCTAAAGAAACAGGAGTGATCCCGGTTGAGCATATCTTCGCCATCGGTTTGTAAGACCCGTGAATTGGCCCCTGTTTGAGAGAAGACCTCCATCAAGATCTTTAAATCAAGTTTTAGCGCGGCACCAAGACCGAGTCCTTCCGCGAGTCCTGCGGTATTGATGTTCATTACCATATTCACGAGGGCTTTGACTTGAGCCGCTTTTCCTGCGGTTCCGATGTAACGAAGTAGTTTTCCCTCATCGCTGAGTTTCTCGAGAATTTTTTTAACCCGATCAAAGGTCGATTTCTCTCCGGCGCACATGAGATAAAGAGTCCCTGCGAGGGCTTGATTGATACTTGAAGCCATACACCCTTCAAGCGATTCGGCCTTCGCTTTTTTGGCTAATTTAGAGACTTGAATATGAACCTCTGGGGAAACGGTAGCACAGTTAATGAAAACTTTCCCAGCGGCTCCGATTAGGAGATTGTCTTTTTTATTTGTAAAGAGACTCATCTGCGCTTTGTCATCGGTCACTACGGTAAGGATAATCTCCGAAAGAGCCGTCAGCTCAGAAAGCTTGTGACAAGCGGTCGCTCCTAATTCCTGGGCGACTGCGGTCGCTGAGGGTTGATAAGAGTCATAGACAGCGGTGATTTGATAGCCGACTTGATGAAGTCGACGTGCCATGTTTGCGCCCATACGCCCAACTCCGACAATTCCGATACGTTCCATACGATGATTTCCTTCGTTATTATTTTGTAAAAAATGGGTTATTTGCTTTTTCTTCGCCGACTGTCGTGAGCGGGCCATGCCCTGAACAGACAATCGTTTCCTCTGGCAAACTGAGAATATTTTCACGAGTGGTTTTCAAGGCCTCCTCGAAACTGACCATCCCTCCTCCCATCGATCCCGCAAAGAGGGCATCGCCAACAATTGCGATCGGCTTTTGAAGTCCTTTGATCACAAAGGTGACCCCCCCTTTGGCATGTCCGCTGCTGCGACGGGTTTCGACTGATAATCGGCCAATCGAAAATGTTTTTCCATCCGAAAATGGCTCGGCTCCCTCTATCGGCTCTCGATCGCTGACGTAGGCTTTGGCTCCTGTTTTTTCCTTTAGTCGAGCGAGGTCAATGATATGGTCGGTGTGAGTGTGAGTAATGAAGATCTGTTCAATTTTCAGTCCCGAATCAAGCATCCCGCTACAGTCGGCACCGGTATCAAAAGCGGCTGCGATTTTTGTCTGCGGATCGAAGATCAGATAGCTGTTGACCGTCATATCTTCAAAAGTGGTATTAAAGCAGAGCAGTCCCTCGAGGGGGCCTTGATCTTGAGGGCTCCATGCCTGCTTTGAGGAGACGACTAACGCATCCGCCCCTAAGTGGAGCTGAGCTGCAATCGATCGGATCTCAGTCTCGCTTTTCGGTTCAGGAATTGCGGGGAGTTTTAATCCTCTTTGGCTTTTTCCGATAATATCAAGATAACTGTCTTCGAGTGGTATTTTCATAATTAAAATTCATCAAATGCGATTTGGGTTGAGGGAACATCAAAATCCCCTTTTAGCATTTTGGTGGTGGCTTGAATCATCAGCGGTGGTCCGCAAAGATAATATTCTACTTTGCTCGGTTCGGGATGATTTTTGAGATAGTTTTCTTTCAAAATATTATGAATGAATCCGATATGAGAATCCCATGGCTCACCCGGTTGTGGTTCTGAGAGTGCCAGATGTAGGGTAAAGTTAGGAAAACGTTTCGCGAGTCCTTCAAAGTAATCTTGATAGAAAAGTTCTTGAAGCGAGCGAGCCCCGTACCAGAAACTGACCTTTCTTCCTGTTTTTAATGTCTCAAATAAATGCGACAAATGAGATCTCAAGGGGGCCATTCCGGCTCCACCTCCGATGTAGATCATCTCTTTATCGGTCGGTTTAATATGAAACTCTCCAAAAGGACCAAAGGCCTTCACGAGATCTCCAGCCTTTAAGGAGTGCATATAGGTGGATCCTGCACCAGCATCGCACTCCTGTCCCTTCGGGGGAGTCGCGATACGAATATTGAATCGCAGTTGATTTCCTTCTCCAGGGCGAGTCGCTAAGGAGTAGTTACGGCGGAGAGAGATTTCGTTTTTTGATTTCAATTCAAAGAGATGTTGTTCCTTCCAGACCTTTGAATAAGGAGGCTTCACCTCAATCTCTGAAAAAGACTTCGCTCCATAAGCCGGAATTTCAAATTGAATATAATCACCAGGCTGAAAGTCGGGACTATCGGCGGTGGTGATCGGCTCTAAGACCAGTTCTTTGATAAAGGTCGCCACGTTGTCGTTTTGAACGACCTTAAAGGAATAACTTTTCTCCAGACCAGCAGGGCATTTCTGATGGGCCTTCACGTTGAAGAATAGCTTTCCCTCTTGAACCCGGAGATCGTAGGTTTTCAGTGCCTGACAGACCGGCTTCCGTTGAGGGGATCCATCTCGGAGATCGAATCGACCATTATGCTTGGGGCATTCGATCTGTTTTCCTAAAACCATCCCATCGGCGAGATGGGCATTTCCGTGAGTACAAATACCATCCGTTGCGTAATATTGATCATCATCAGTACGATAAATCGCATAGGTTCTTTTTTCGTGATCGAAGCGAATGACATCCGAGGGCTGAAGTACCGAGGCGCTACAAACCTCCACCCATCCATCAACGACAGGACGTCCTTCGGAGGTGTAGGCTGAGGCGAGGATCGCAGAATCGTTTTTCTGAGTCGGCGTCGGAATTTTTCTTTTGACGTGATAGGTCGGATCCGTTCGTTGTCTCCAAATCGCAGGAACTATTTCGCAGTAAGCATTCCAAATACTTGGGTAAGGGGTCGGCATATCCGATTTGACCAATTCATGAAGCTTCGGAAGGGCATGATAGGGGACGAGGGGAAACATATGATGCTCGACATGGTAATTCATATTCCAATAGAGATATCGGTTGATCAAATTCATGTGGACTGTTCGACAATTGAGTCGGTGATCGAGCACATTTTCGGCAAGTCCTGCATGTTGCGTATTGCCATAGATCGGCATCAGCCAAGCTCCATAAAAATTTGGAAGGCCAACGAAGAGGAGGGGGAGAATCGTCTGATATTGCCAGGCTAAAGCAAAAACCGTGATGTAGATTGCGATGTAAATTCTAGCTTTCCAAATCACCTTGGAGTATTCCGATTCAGGGACAAATGTTTTTTCCTCTTCCGTCAACCGACCAGTAAGATGAAATAGAATTGATTTAAAGTAAGCAATCGCAGCAAGAACCCCGCTGAAGTTAATGAAAAACTTTAACATATTGACGGGACGGGGGACGGCGATTTCTGGATCGCGTCCGACGATAATCGTGTCGCTATGGTGTCGGGTGTGACTCCAACGCCAGATTGTCGATTCACGCATCACCATAAAGGAGGAGAGTTCGTAAAGAAAATTGTTCAGCCAATCAGTTTTAAAGGCCGTTCCATGACTGGACTCGTGCCAGCGGGAATCGGAAGTCGATCCATAGATCACTCCATAAAGCATAAAGGGAATGATCGCCCAATAGCTTCCCCACCATGAATAACCCCAAAATCCAAAGCCAATTAGGAGGGCGAACCAGATGGCGGTATCTCGAAGAGCTGGCCCATCTTTGCGTTGTAAGAGTTTGCGCATCTCCGCTTTTGGAACAGGAGAGGTGTACCAAGCGGCATCCGCAAGCCCCATTTTTGTTGCCTGTTCTGCATTTTTTCCAATCAGACTGTAATCGTACACGGAAAGATCAAGTAGTGCTGTTTTCATAATTTAGAGTGGAATCAATTTACTTCATCCCCTCTTAGATGTCTTCTTGATATCTGACAAAAAGATCTTATTTTCTGTCCTATGTTTCAAGATCTCAAGATAAAACCGCAATATGATGGCTTTATTTTTTTAGCAGAGTCAAAACGGAATCCTCCGATTTTACTTCGCCATCATCATGTCGAACTTGAACTGAATTTAGTCATTGAAGGGTCGATTTCCTATGTGGTCTCCGGGAGAACTTATTCTTTTAAAAAAGGGTCTCTTCTCTGGTTTTTTCCTAATCAGGTCCATCAACTCGTCGATCGCACCCCCGATGCCCGCTATTATGTAGCGGTTTTTAAGCCTGACTTGATTCAGTCCGCCTGTCATGGGGTTCAATATCGCGAGCTTCATCGTAAAAGTGTGAAGTCGGGAAATGTTTTGAGGAGAATCCTTTCCAGCGACTCCTTTCAATTACTGCAACGGGTAATCGATTCGTTGATGAAGAATTCGTTAGATCCTGATTTGCTCAATCGTGAAGGGGGTTTTGGATTGAGTTCAACTTTCCAATTTGATCACGGAGATCCGGATATGCTGAATGCGGGGCTGCGATATCTATTGATCCAATGTTGGAGACTTCATTGTGAGGAATCGCCAATGAAGGCAGCTCCTCCGATTCATCCGGCTGTCAGTAAGGTCTTAGCTCTTCTCAGTCAACCGAGAGAGAGTCATCAAATGGAGACCCTCTGTAAAAAAGCCGGAATTAGCGAGAACTATCTCAGTCGTCTTTTCCATCGTCAGATTGGAGTCCCTTTGAGTCATTATCGGAATTCGCTTCGAATCAGTCATTTTATCGCCATTTGCCGTTCCGATGCCTCAGTGAGACTGACGGAGGCCGCTTTTCAGGCCGGGTTTGGAAGTTACGCGCAGTTTCATAAAATCTTTCAGGAGTCTTATGGGATGGGGCCTCGCGACTTTTTCTCTAAAGGAAGCGTCTCGCAATTTTAAACATAAATCGGTCAAAGAGCGAAACCAAGGATATCTCATTAATGAAAGTATTTTTCTGCCCCATTTCAATCGCATTGAGTTCCGATTTATGAATTTTAAAAATGCAGTTTCTTTTCTTTTTTTGTTTGAATTCCGATTCTAATCGGAATTTTTCCCTGTTTTGGGACCCCCCTATTAGCGAGGATGAGTGATCCGTCAGTGGACGGACAGGCGATAAGAGGTTTAAAATTCTTGGCGAATTTGTATTTAACTTGTCGATTAAGAGGTGGGCTCTTCGGTTTTTTCGTAAGATTTTTCGACTTTTTCGGTGACATCCTTGTAGGACATATCGATTTCGTAAATTTGTTTATAGAGTTCAATTGCTTCGGAGTTCTTTTTCATCTCTTCGAAGACTTGAGCGAGATTGTAAGAGATCTCTTTTTTGGAGTCATCCATCGTCGGAATTTCGGAGAGGGCGTTCTGAAGGGTCTTACAGGCCATATCGAGCATCTTGGGGGTTCTTTTCCAGTGACAGAGCCCGATGTAGTTGAGGGCATGATAACGAACGGTCGGTTGTTTGGCTCCGAGTTGGAGCTCGGGAATCGCCTCTTTATATTGTCCAGAATTGAAAAGGACTTCACCGTATTCAAAGTGATATTGATTTTCGTTCGGATAGCGTTGAACCCGATCTTTGCAGGTAAGAAGGAGATAGTCTTGTTTCTGCTTTTGAAGATCGGCGAGTTGAGCTTCGAAGGCAGGGAGTTGTTCGACAAGCAGTGGATCGGCTTTGACTTGATCGAGGTATTCTTGAGCCTGTTTGATACAGTCTTCAAATTGCTTTGTTGTTAAGTCTCCGATGAGTTTTTCGAGATTTGAGTCTGATTTATTTCCCAGTTCCCAAGCATAGTTGTACCAAGCAATCGCATTGGCGTAATCGTTGATCGTGGCATAGAGAGCTGCCATTTGTTTCGGATAGACAATATTTTTAGGCTCTTTTTCGTATTTCGAATAAATCTCTTGAATTTGAGAGGCCGTGGCATCTTCTGATTTTTGAACTTTATTTGCCTGTTCAAGAGCGACTGCTTCCCCCTTGTTTTTCATCAGATCACGATAATCGGTCGCTTTTTCCCAACCCCCTTGTTGTGAGGCTTGTGCGGCTGAGGCATTTTTTGAGGCCGACATCGCATCAGAATCGGTGGGATCGATTTCAACGATCTTTTGATAAATCGCTTGGGCTCTTCCAGGAGATTTAATTTCCATGAGGAGCTTCGCGAGACGATGGAGGTTTTTTGTATTTTTGGGGTCTCCTTCAAAGATGCTTTCTAAGGCGAAGACGGCAAACTCTGGTTCGTTCATTGCCATCCCTGCCTCTGCGAGCAGTTCATTGCATCGGGTGTTTGTCGGATCAGCCGCAAAGGCCTCTTCTAAGAGAGTGAGCGCTTCGATCGGATTTTGTTTGATTGAGCTGCCGGCCTTCATTGCCATGGCAGAGGCCTTAACGGAGGCGACACTTTGATTGAATCCTGAGCCTTGCAGTTTAATCTTTTGAAACTGTGCTTTCCGAAGAAGTTTACGCCCTTCTAGAAACATCGGCTCTGCTTTGACTGCCATAAGAAGATAGGCGATGGCCCCATCCCAGTTTTTCGTTTCAATGCCGGTCTTGGCTCGTTTGAGGTAATCTTTTGCTCCTGAGGAGATCTCTTGCTCGGATTTTATGCCCATGGAAAGAAGTTATTACCGTTTTTACTTTATAAGGTCAAGGATTGGGTTCTTCTGTATTGTCAGATCTTGTGAGAAAGCGATTTTAGAATTTGCCGCAAAAGAACGCAGAGAGCACAAAATAGAAACCGATCGATAAGCGAATTAAAATTAAAGAATATTCAATGATGGGTTTTCCTCACTTTTACGGACAAGGGGGCATGATATAATGCGAGGATGAAGAAAGTGAAAAAGTACGATGAGAATTACAAGAATCAACTGTGTGAAATGATGATTGTTGGGGGTAAAACACCAACGGAAGTCCACAAAATCATG
>CAMCSM010000095.1 GCA_945877805.1 Methylacidiphilum caldifontis
ATGCCTCATCTTGGATGCTAAACTCCCAACACCCAAGAAATTTATCCATTGAAGAACAAAACCCGCAAAAAGGCGCATGCCGAAGGGTTTTGTTTGCACAATGGATGAATTTCGTACATTATTCACCCATGCAAAACGTCGAGGTGCCCTTTTTTTCGTCAAAGATCATGAGGGAAAATTTCTTCATGCCAATCACTCCCACATTCGACATTTAGGAAAAAGATCCCTCGGTGAGATCATCGGAAAAACCGACCATGACTTTTACCCCTTTAATTTAGCTGACCGCTACTCACGAGACGATCAAGAGGTGATTCAATCCGGAGAGGCAATAATCAATCGCGTCGAGATCGTCAAAAATCAGAAAGGGGAGATGCGCTGGCATTCAACGAAAAAAATTCCCTTTAAAACAACGAAAGGAAGATCCCTTGGACTTGTCGGATTTACCCGTGATTTACATCAAGGATCGATCATCATTCAAAAGTACGAAGGCCTCTCTCAAGTCATCGAAAAGATAGAAAAAGAGTTTTGTGGAGAGCTGCAAAGCAGCACTCTCGCCGAGGTGGCCGGAATCTCCGTTCGACAACTCGAGCGTCGATTTAAAATAGTCTTCTCCAAGAGCCCTCGAGAATTTATCGTCGAGAAACGGCTCGAGGAGGCCCGTCGCCGCCTCTTAAAAAGTCGGGATAAAATTACCACCATCGCGATGGAGTGCGGATTTTTCGATCACAGCCATTTTACGAACGCCTACCGTCGACATTTCGGCCTCACCCCAAAAGAACAACGTCAGTCACTCTTCACACGAACTCCCCGTGCATGAGAGTCAATCTTCACCGCACATTGATCACGAAAGGCCAACGATCTCGAATGAAATCTATTTTTGACTATTTCAATTTCTCCCCCACTCTTCGTTACAGAGTTCATTTTGATCATGATTTTTTCATTGTCTCTCCCTCCGAGTGTGTCATATTCATCTCATGACAGCTCTCCCTTTAGCAATGCTCGGTTTAGGCGGACAGGAAGTAACTTTGATTGTAATTGCAGTCATTCTTCTCTTCGGAGCCAAGAAAATCCCTGAACTCGCACGTGGCCTTGGAAAAAGCGTCGGCGAATTTAAAAAGGCCAAGCAAGAGTTTGATCACGAACTCGCTGAGGCGGCAAAATTGCCATCAGAACCCGAAAAGCCGGGAACCGTTCCCGTCGATCAATCGGCTCATAAAAACTAAACGGTCTTTGCATTTTAAAACCTCTTGTTTGGCGTTTCATGGAATCTCTCTCCCCTCAATATTTTAGTGTTCACTTTCGAGCCTGATCCTACTCTTACGCCAAACAATGGAACTACAGATTGATTCAATCGCCTTTGGCGGAGACGGTGTCGCACGGCATGAGGGCAAGGTCTGGTTTATCCCCTTTACGATTCCCGGTGAAAAAGTCCGCGTCGAAATCCTCTCCGAACAAAAGAAATTTGGACGAGCAAAAGTCCTTGAGGTCCTCACTCCTGCCCCCACACGCGAAAAACCGCTTTGCCCGGTCTATGAAAAGTGCGGTGGATGCCAATATCAACATCTGAGCTATTCAGAAGAGCTCGCTTCAAAAACCAAACAGGTCGAAGAGACCTTACGCCGCATTGGAAAGATCAACGAGGCGCCGATACGACCGATCATCGACAGTCCACAGCCGTACGGATATCGAAATCGCATCGTCCTTCATCGCCAAAACGGAGTTTGGGGATTTCGTGGCAATAACCCCCGTGATTTAGTCGGCATCAGCCAGTGCCCGATTGCCTCCCCCGTTGTGAATCAAGAATTGGAAAAATTCCTCAAAGAGCCCGATCAAAAACTCGATCACGTCTCCATTCGAGATCCGCTGATTTCCCGTAGCGGCTTTCATCAAGCGAATGGAGATCTGGCAAAAATATTGATCGATCTCGTCGGCGAATTTCTTCCCCCCTCAGGCGATACCTTGATCGAAGGCTATTGTGGGGGGGGATTTTTCACGGAGATCCTTGCTCCTCGATTCCAAACAATTTATGCGATTGAAAAAGATGAGCGACTCCTTCGCGATGCCGATCGGCTCAAGCTCATGAATGTCAAATGGATCCATGACTCCGTCGAGATCTGCTTACAAGAGGCGTTATTAGAATCCGAAGGGAAGATCGTTCTCCTCGATCCCCCCCGTGAGGGATTAGAAACGGGAATCACCTCAATTTTGAATCGATCCCAAGTCGAAGATTTGGTCTATGTCAGCTGCAATCCCTCCACCTTAGCCCGGGATGCTCATGCCCTTTCGGAGGCTTTCGATTTAAAAATCGTCCAACCGCTCGATCTTTTTCCCCGGACCTCCCATATCGAGTGCGTCACCCAGTGGAAGCGCCGCTAAGAAAATAAAAATCGATTTCTCTAAGGAAAAGGAGACCGCGTTATGGAAGCGTTGTCGTCGGCTTATCTGTAGGGGTGTCTCGTTTTGTTGCTTTCTCTTGAAATTCGAAACTCTCTTTTCCAATCGTGGCATTTTGCTTTTCGCGTTCGTTAACGTTTTCTTGGTCGAGACTATTTTCGATGACCGTTGGTTGGATGAGAAGGACAAGTTCGGTTTTACGTTTCGTGGCGGTTTTACTTTTAAAAAGGTAGCCCAATAGAGGGATATCTTTGAGAACGGGAAAGCCACTTTCCGAAATGTCACTACTTTCGGTCATCAACCCCCCGAGAACAACGGTGGTACGATCAGGAACGGTGATCGTCGTATTGACCTCTTGTTTATTCACGTTGGGAATAGTGTTTCCGGAGATCACGGTACTGCCTTGGATGCTGTTATTGGTTTGGACGATTTGTAAGGTCACCTCTTTTTCAGGAGAGATCAACGGAATGACTTCCAGTTTTAAGAGAATGTCTTTGTATTCAATACTGGAGCTGACGGAGGCATTGCTGTTGGTGGAGCTTGAGCTACCTGTGAGCGAGCTGAGAGTGGAGGTCGGAACCGGAACTTGAGTTCCTGAGGAGATGGAGGCTTTTTTATTGTTTGCCGCATAGACAAAGGGACGAGAAAGAACTTTAAAGCGATTACTTCCTTCTAAGAGTTTGACGTAGGCATTGAGGGCACTGCCAACGGCTCCGTAGAGAGTAAATCCGGTCGGAAGCGGAAAGGCGCTGATGCTACTCAGTGCAGAGGGTTCAGGAACCAGATCGGAGGCTCCGGAGCGGGTTCGAAGGCCACTGGCAAAGCCGACTTTGCCGGAGGTGGCATATTTTTGCAGGAGATCGATGGAGGTTTCGGTGCTGTTATCCATGGAGAGCTGACCGATCACGCAAGAGAGATAGACTTGGAGAGATCGTTTATCGAGTTTGTTCAGAATCGTTTCAATCCGTTCGAGAATTTCCGGAGGCCCGAAGGCGAGAATCGTATTTCCTCGTTTGTCGGCAACGATTTTGGTTCGTCCGACAAGAGTTACAAGCGGCGTATTATCTTCAGTGGGGGCGGAGAGTTGACTTCCTGTTCCCCCTGAACCGCCGGTCCCTCCAGTCGCTCCACTAGAAGTGGGGGATGAGGCTGCAGCAGAGGTCTCCCCCTCTTTTCCCTCTTTAAGCAACGAAACGAGAGCGGGAAAAATATTAGCTACTGTGGCGTATTTAAGAGGACGCTCGAGTTCTTTGCCCCATTTCTCGGGGGGGATATCGATCATTTGTCGCAGTTTGATCAGCTGTCGAACGACGGAGAGATTTTCTGTAATGACGAGGGCGTTGGTGTTCGGTGCGGCGATGATATTCCCAAAGGTGGGATTAAGTTGAACATGTTGTTGAAAGATGGGGAGAGCCTCCGTGACATTCATAAATCGGAACGGAAGATAAAAGGCGACGATCTGCTCTTGGGTCGGAAGGTCTTGAATATTGGCGTAGAGCGCCAATCCTTGACTCCGAGGGTTTTTACCTGCGGTATTGACGATTTTTGAGGATTGTTCATCGATTTTAATAAAGGCAAAGCCGTTGAGGAGAAGGACCGATTCGATCATTCGGATCGCATCGGCTTTGGGGATCGGGCGAGCGACAACGACGGAGAGTTTTTGAGGACTCACGAGATTGGCATCGCGAATAATAATTTTATCGGTGAATCGTTCATAAAGATCGATCAATTCGTTCGGCTCTATATTTGGATAGCGGAGTTCAACGGTTTCTGATTCTTGAGCTTGAAGAGAATAGGTCAAGGGAGTCGTCCAAAAAGCGATCAAGCAAAGAAGGAGTTTAAGAAAACAAATGATACGCATGATGTGGGGTAAATTAGTGAAAATAGAAAGGAATACAAGATTAGGGTTTAACTCTCATTAAGAATAGTTAAGGAGACTGAGTCGGAACGATGATGGTACGAGTGCGTCGAATCACGGGGGTTTTGTTTGGCGGTGTGGATGTTGAGGTCGGAGGAGCATTCGGAGGATTAATTGCGTTCGGATTGTTTTCTTCCTCTAGAGGGAGAGTATTGGGGGTGCTCACATTCGGTTGGTGGTTGGTGGCCGGAATCGGCGGTTGGTTTTGAGGGAGACCGTTTTGGACAGTCGGAGGAGGGACGTTAGGGATTGGATTCCCAAAGGAGGGGGGGGAGATATATTTCGGGTCGAATTTAACGGAGGCGATTTCAGTTCCTTTTTTGAGTTTAATTTCGACTTTGGACATCTCGGAATTATTGATGACTTCAGCTACGGTGATTCCGTCCGGTTTTTCTTTTGGGGAAAGGAATATTTTTTTTTGGGTTTTTTTATTAGCAAGGCTAACGAAGTAGCCCGAACCGACTTTGGAGAATCCGAGGAGGGTGAGGTCCTCGGTAAAAGGGGGGGGCTTGGGGGCTTCGGTTTCGATGACGGTCGGTTTACCGAAGGGGAGATGTTTGCGGAGATCGTTATATCGGTCGAGGGGGTAGCGTTGGGGGATGCTTTCAGAGTGGAGGGGGGAAAGGAGGGTGATAGCGAGAGAGCTGAATAGCAGGATAGCTAAATAGCGGGAAAGAGAGGCAGATCGGCTGATAGACGGCGAGGAAATAGCGGCTAATGGACTAATGGGCTGTACAGTCGCAAAGCGACTTTTGACTGATCGGTTTAAACCCAACAACCGATCAGTCCATCGGTCAATTAGCCTCAATCCGAGGGGGCTGTTAGACTGTGAGGCTGTGAGACGGGAGGAGCTTGATAGCGGGTTAGCTGGATAGCCGAATAGCGAGGAGGGGGAGCAAATCTTCGCAAAACCAAAAGGAGCTTTTAGCGACGAAGAGTAAAATAGGCAGAGCCATTTCAGTTTGGCAGGGGGTTGAAGGGCAGCAAATGAACACTGATTGAAGACATTTAATACCCGTCTCACACGAAGACACGAAGTCACAAAGGAAAAGACATTTTTCTCTAAGCAATGTAGGAATGCATGAAAATACGAAACAAGGGAGATTTGGTGAATACCAAATCGGGAACCGTGAGAGATGCCATCTCCAAGAACGCGTTCTTGAGAGTGGCTTCTCTCATGGTTCTCATTTCGTTCCTGAACGAAATTCACCTTGTTTTTGGGATTTGAAAAACTCAGCGTCTCAGCGTCTCTGCGCGAGGCATTCCCCTGTCTTTGAAATGCATTTAGGCTAACAGGCTTACAGGATAGCAGGCTATTAGGCTTCTTTTGTCTCTTTGCATCTTGGCGGTGAGAAAGGGTTTTCATGGCTTGGGAGGAAGGAGTTGGTACCAGCGGGCGATTTCGAATTCCGCAAGGACTTGGGGGGGGTTGGGGTCGCTCTTAATGGAGGAGCGGATGAGGAGGGTAAAGTTTTCAGGACCCTGAAGTTGATAGAGCCATTGAACGATGTTTTCAAATTTTCCCGTGAGTTTTACCGTTGCGGAGGTTTGAAAGGCATGGGGGAGGGATTGTGTCGGCTGCAAAGCGATGTCACTGATTTTTAATTGATTCACTTCGGCCGATTTTTGAATGGCATCGATAAGATCGGCACTGGCGAGATCAGGCTCTTTAGCGATCGGTTGTTTTTCGGAGAGAAATTTTTGACGTTCAATCCAGAGCTCTTTTTTTTCTAAAATAATGGTGGCGGCATTTTTTTCGGCGTTGAGGTCGATCTCCCGCTGTTTGAGATTTCGAGTGAATGATTGCCATTCGCCATAGCCCCACCAATGAAGGTAAGCGATGAGGAGCAGGCTCAAAATCGCGGCGAGTGTTTTCTCTTTTTTATTGAGCGGGCGCATAAGAGTAGGTCGCTTCGATTCTGAATTGTGCGGTTTGGTTCGGAAGGAGTTTTGGGGGTGGGGTTTCCCATTTGAAGGTTTTAAAGGGGGGATGATTTTTAAGGTCGTTCGTAAATTTGAGGGCAACTTCGGCTGATTTTGCTTCGCCTTGGAGAATCAAGGTGTTTTTATTTTGGGAGAAGAGAGTGAGTCGCGCATTGTCTTTCGAGAGAAGGCTGACGGATTGCATGAGCAGTTCGAGGGGATAACGATCGGGGTTTAAGACTGGTTGAAGGGCCTCCCAGTCGAAGGAAGTTTTACGAATTTGTTGATAAATAGGGCGGAGTACAGCGACTTCTGCTTCGAGTTGATCCAGTTGTTTTTGTTTTTTAAAGAATTCCCAGGCCGTTGTTCCTAGGGTCGATCCGTAACCGATGGTAAAAATGAGGGAGAGTATGAGAAGTCGTTTTTTCTTTTTGCGAGCCTGTTGCTTGATCTGCATTTCACTGGGAGTGAGAGAGAAATGACTCTTCGGAACTAACGGGGAAGGTTTTGCTTGAATTTGCGGGTGAAGAGAGAGTTGCCGCTCGAGGAGAAGTGCTGCCTCTGCAGAGGGTGCGCTCCAGCAGATGAGATGGAGTAAGGTTCCGACCGCATTTTCTGCTTCAAGTTGGAGCCAAGTGTTGGCGATGGTTTGAATAGCGGAGGGGGTAAGATCGTGAGTGGAGAGGGATTGGGTATAGACCACTTGAGATTCACGAACAAAGGCAAAGCACCATCGGTTAAGCTCTTTCCAGAGGGTAATGGATTGCGGGGGAAAGGGAAAAAATCGATGAGAGGAGTCAAAATAACGAAAGGTTGAATCTCGATAGCCATCGGGAAGTTGGTTCGTGAGTAAGGAGGGAACGACCAATGTTCGCGTCGGCTCTCGATTCACCGTGAGATAAGGGGGATGATTGGAGTGGATATCGGAAAGTTTGGTGAGGCCGCGTTTTTCAAGTTGAAGCAGCAGCATCTCGGGTATGAGAGTTTGCTCGGAGGTGCCGATCCAAAGAGGAAAGGTTTGAATGTGAGCAACAGGAAGTGCGATTGCCTGTGGCTTTTTTTTCAGTTGTTCAAAAGCGGAGACCGATTGCTGTTTCTCTGGTCGTCCTCGGAGATTCCAGAGTTCCCATTCTGTTTCGCCGGGAATCAGAAAGACATTCGGAGCTCTGCTGGAAATTTTTGACGAGGGCTTCATGACTCTCTCCAGAGGAGGTAAACCGGGGGTTGGATATTACGGCGGAGAATCGTTTCGATTTGATGTTGAAAGTGATCAATTTTTCCGATGCTTTTAATCCGAAAGGTTTGGGAATTAATTGTGAGGCGATTCCCGACCTTAGCGAGTTGCTCTCCACTGAGGCCAAGGAGTTGCGCCGCTTGTTCGAGAGAAGTAAGTTTTTGCGGTTTTAATTCAGTGTTGTCGTTGGGATTCACTCGGGTTCGATATTGCACTAAAGTTTCTGCTTGGGGAAGTCCAACCTCTGCGGCGATCGCAATTAATTCTGCGGAGGCCTCGTTGAGATCGAGAGGGCCTTCACTCCAAACGGTAAAGAAGTTTCGCCAATCGGGCTTTCGTTTTTCAAGTTGTTTGATTCCAAGAACGTTGCCCATTTCGTCGATTGATTGAAAGGGACGATTCTTCGGAACGATCGTAAGTCCTAACGCTTCGTAGTCCTCTTGTTCCGCTCCATTGAGGTGTTTGAGGCTGTCGGCATCGACCCAATCAGCGAGAGCATCGGCAAGGGCTGTCGCGTCATCAAGAGAAAGATCCCATGAAGTGAAAAGATGCACTAAAAGTCGAAGGTCTTTTTGGGCGAGAATCGTATTAATATTGAGGAGTGCCCCTTCGGAAACAAGAGTCACTTTAAACGATTCGATCGGATTGATTTTTTGATCGAGCAGCGGGTCCTCCTTTTCGATTTGAGGGTGAAGGGCAAAGGCGAGTCCTGATTCTGCAAGGCGACGAGCCTGATCTCGCTTGGCGTAAAGGAGATAGTTTTCAATATTAAATTGTGTCGTTTGAACAACCCCGAGGATGACAAGCGAGAGCAGGGCGATCGCCGTTAAGACGAGTAGGAGGGCTGAGGCTTGTTTTTTAATTTTCGCTCTAGGCTTCATGGAGCAGGCTCCGTTGGGGTCGGAGCGGTTGAGGGAGTCGAGGGCGATATTGGAGTGGGATTTTGAAAATTTAAATTTTGGATTTGAACCGGGGGGATCCAGAAAAAGTGAATCGAAGGAATTTTAGATTCTGCTAGTTCTAGCGTGAGCTCGATCCCGTTCGGACGTTGTGTTGGATTTCGCCAGTCATCGCTCCATTTTTTAGTCGCTTGATTCCAAAATCGCCAAGAAAGCGATTTAATGTCGCCAAGAAGTTCAATTTTATGAACCCAACCCGTTGCCGAGAAAGAACTCTCTGTGGAGGTTGTGAGTTTAAAGTAACGATTGTATTCAAGGATTCCAATGGAGAGAACCCCTTTTTCACTGGGCCATGCGGTGAGGACTTTGGCTGGAAATTTGGATTGATCTCGATGCCAAAGAAAAAGTTGATGGGAGTTATTGAACATCAGGAAAAGATTCGACTGATCGACAATCGGATTTTTTTGGGCGATGAAAAGCGTTTCACTACCGAGATTACGGAAAGTGGAATTCAGAAGCTGAATAAAGCATTGGATCTGGCTTTGGCGATTGGAGACCTCGGTGAGTGCGGTCGCCGAGGCAACGCTTCCTTGAAGAATACTGGCGACCGCCCCACCGAGAAGAGCGAGGATCGCGACGGCAAGAATTACTTCAATGAGGGTGAATGCGCGACGTTTTTTTTGGGGGCGAGCATTCATCCTAAATTCGGCAGTTGAAGCCGTATTTACCTCTCTACCACCCTTCACCCAAAGGGCGAGTCCCATTTGGAGGGGCACAGGCTCTGTGCCTCCTGAGACGGGGGAGGCAGCCCCGACCTGTCGGGGCTGCCCATCCATTTTAAATGCCGAATTTAGGTTCATGGAACGTAGACCGTGATTTGAATCGATCGGGTGAGATTCGTTGTTGGAGTCGGAATAACGGCCTCCACTTTTAAGGTATAAAGATTCTCGAGCTCGATCCCTTTTTTGTTCTGTAACTTTAGAGGGAGAAATGTAGGAGTCAGTTTGACCTTGTTTTCCAGTTCAACGCTTTTGACTCGTTCTGGATCTTTGGGGTCGATGCGAACCCATTCGAGCAGGGATCTCATTTGCTCTTGAATGACTTGCTCCTGTTGCTGAACGGTTGCCGCTTCAACGGCACTTTGTAAGGAACGGGCAAGTGCAACGATCACCAGAGAGAAAATGGTCAGTGCCAAAATCAATTCGAGGAGGACGATTCCTTTACTGTTTTTTGAGGGAGTCATTTTTCGATCTTAAACTCAAGTTTTTGGAAGGTTCCATCAAGGGGGTGAATCGAGAACTCCATCCACGATTTTTGCAGAGTGAAACGAAATCGAAGGGGGGCGCAGAGCCCTTGGGAGGAGAAGATCCAATCCTCTGGCATGACGTATCGCGTGGGAGTCTCCTCTGTTTTTTCGCGGAGTTGAACACCCGAGATCCAAGTTTCTGTATCGATCGGAGTACGGTTTTCTTTTTCTGAAAGGGAGAGATCAAAGAGCTCGACTTTTTTTTCGGTAAAGTGGAGTTGATGGGGGTGCTGGGTGGTCATTGCTAAATGACGGGCCTCTTGAATGAGGAGTTCGAATTGATGCATTGAAGAGCGTAGTCGTTGCTCCTCAAAATAGGAGGCAAGGGAGGGGATGGAAATCGCCAAAATCAGCGAAAGGATCATCAAGGCAAGGACAATCTCGATCAATGTAAAGCCGGATTTTTGAGCTCTTCTCAAACGGGTGGAGAAAACGTCCGGAGTTTTTTTATTATCGTTTCCAATTACCGATGTCATCAGCACTTTCGACTTTGTCAGGGCCGGTTGAAAAGAGATCGAAATTTGTCACATTTCTTTTTCCAGGATTACGATATTGATAAGGCATTCCCCAAGGATCGAGGGGGTTTTCGGTAAGCAGTTGACGCCATTGACGAGGAAGCGGTTCTATTTGCGGGGAACTAATGAGGGCTTGAATCCCCTGCTCGCTGGTCGGCATAAAGAGATTAAGCATTTCATAGGTGCGAAGTTGAGTGGTGATCGTCTGAATATCGGCTTCAACCCGTTGGACTTTCGCCGCATCGAGATTTCCGGTGGTCAGCTTAATGACAGCCCCGAGAAGAACAGCAATGATTCCAAGAACTAACATGATCTCAATCAGAGAAAAGGCACGTGACGCGAGAGGTCGATGGAAATAGGCAGCGGAACGGTTTTTGTGAATGGTTGTTTTCATATATTAAATTACGGTTGAATCTCTGTTTTAAAATCGGTTTCAAGGAGGAGATTTTTAATCGAAATCGAGCGCTGACTTGTGGTGGTCAGTTGGATCGTATTGGATCCGTTCACTAAGGAACTCTGCGGAATCCAAAGAGTCGATTTTCTCCATCCCCAAAAGTGAGTATCGGAGCTGAGATAGCCGTTGTTGTTGAGGGAGGGGATCTCAAGCGAAAGGAGGCCGAGATCAATTCCATTGATGTAAATGCGCACCGATTCATTTACGGGAAGTCCTTGAAGCTCTAGTTCGATGCGAGCTCTTGAGGGAATTTGAGGGAGATCAAATCCGTAGGCGACATTGTCGATCGACTCTGGACGACTGACGAGCACCGTTGTTGCAACGGTCGATTGAGCAGAGTCCATTTTCTCTGGGATCGGTTCTCCAGAGAGCTCCTCAGTGCGGAGTAAGCCTTGAGGAGTGAGGAGATTCGGGCTCGCAGAGTCGATTGTGGAAATGAGCGTCGCGGGAGTGCCCCATTGGAAATGAATCGCATGGAGATCGAGTGTGATTTGATCAGATTGAATGAGCAGAGTCCCGCCTTCTGGGGGAATCGATGCGGCGGGGAGCAGGAGGGTGCGTTGATTTTGAAGCAGAGTTCCTTCGGTGAGATTCGCGCAGAGAACCTGCGATTCTCCAGAAGGAAGAATCCATAAGACACGAACCGTTTTGAGCTCTTTTTCCTCAAAGAAGAGGGTCATCGCCAGAGAAGACTGGGAGGGGGGGG
>CAMCSM010000096.1 GCA_945877805.1 Methylacidiphilum caldifontis
TGGGATCGGTGATCTTTTCTCCATCAATGGTCACGGCCCCAGCTTGAATGAGTCGACGGGCCTCTCCTCCACTCGGGGCGGCCCCGACTTCTTGGAGGAGTTTGACGATCCAAATCGGATTTTCAGAGGCGATTTTCTCTTCGAGATCAGCTTGGGTGAGATCTTTCTTTGAAAATTTTGATTCAAAATCCTCTCGCGCCTGTTGGGCTGCTTCGGCACTGTGGAATCGTTGGATGATCGCCATCGCTAATTCTTTTTTCGCCGCCATCGGGTGTTCTGGAGCCGGATGATCGAGCCCGTAACGGGTCCCAAGCATCGCTCTCCAGAGAGCCATCGTTTCATCGGAAATCGACATCGTCTTTCCAAACATCTCCGTCGGTGATTCGGTAAGGCCGATATAGTTTTGGAGTGATTTCCCCATTTTCTTGACTCCGTCTGTCCCGACGAGAATCGGGAGAACCATGACGACCTGAGGCTCTTGATCGGAGGCTCTTTGGAGGTCGCGTCCGACGAGATTATTGAAGAGTTGGTCATTCCCTCCGAGCTCGACATCGGAGCGAATCATCACCGAGTCGTAGCCTTGCATGAGGGGGTATTGAAACTCAGTCAAAGTAATCGAAACCCCTTCGGTGTATCTTTTCTTAAAGTCCTCTCGCTCAAGGAGTTGGGAGACGGTGATGAGGGAATTAAGTTTCAGGACATCGGAGTAGCGAAATTGATCAAACCACTCCCCGTTGAAACGAATTTCGCTTTTGGTTCGATCGATAATTTTAAAGACCTGTTCGGTGTAGGTTTTTGCGTTTTCTTGGACCTGTTCCGGAGTCAGGGGGGGGCGGGTTTTCGAGCGTCCCGTGGGATCGCCAATACGGGCGGTATAGTCGCCAATGATGATCACGGCGTGATGACCAAGGGCTTGAAATTGAGCGACCTTATCGAGGACAACGGCATGTCCGAGATGGAGTTCCGGTGAGGAGGGATCAAATCCGAGTTTAATTCGAAGGGTGCGGCCTGATTTCAGTTTTTCCAAGAGAGACTCTGAGGAGATCACTTGATTAGTGCCTTGAAGGAGAAGATGGAGCTGTTCTTGAGGGTTCATGCGATAGGGGCAGAGGTATAACGAGGAAATGAAGGGGAGTCAAAGCGAGTTTTTAGACTCTGTTTAGAGAATTCCGTTAAGGCCCATCTTGGAAGGCTCAATCGCCTGATAGCTGGAGAGCTTAAATCCATTTAAAATGCAGGAGAGTGCCTCGCGCAGAGTCGCTGAGACGCAGAGAAAGACAGGGTTAACCGCCAAGTTAAATACAAAATTCGCCAAGGGGATAAAATTCAAATCAAACCGCTTATCTCCCGTCCGTCCACTGACGGATCACTTATCATCACTAATTCAAGTAAGCCTAATAGCTCACTCGGATTGAGGCTAATTGACCGATGGACTGATTGGCTGTTGGGTTTAAACCGATCAGCCAAAAGTCGCTTTGCGACTGTACAGCCCATTAGTCCATTGGCCTCTCTTCCCCGCCTCTTCCTCTATCCGTATCCATCCGTGGTTAAAGATGGTTTTGAATGCCTTTAAATTCGTGCCCACCTGCCCCGTACTCTTTGTCGGGGTTCGTGTCCATTCGTGGTTCAAAATGGTTTTGAATTGTGTTGATCAGCGTAAATGAGCGAAAATGCAGTGGCGTTCCGTTGAAGTTTTGTCTGGTACGGAGGGGCTTCCTCTCCTAGAAGCCTAAATGCAGAAGAAACTTTTCACAGAACTTGGCCTCTCTCCGGAACTCATTAAGGCGATCCATAAGATCGGCTATGAGGAGGCTTCTCACATCCAATCCGAGGCGATTCCCTTTCTCTTAGAGGGAGCCGATGTGGTCGGAATGTCTCAGACTGGCTCCGGAAAAACGGCGGCCTTTTCGATTCCAGCCATTGAAAAAGTCGATGCTTCACTCCGTGCCCCTCAAATTTTAATTCTCTGTCCGACCCGTGAACTCGCGGTTCAGGTCGCAGAGGAGGTCTCTAAGCTTGCGGCCTTTAAGGTCGGCGTCCGTGAGCTCCCGATTTATGGGGGTCAATCGTACGAGCGTCAGTTCCGAGGACTTCAACAAGGGGCCCAGATTATTGTGGGAACTCCCGGTCGAGTCATGGATCATTTGCAGCGTAAATCACTCGTTCTCGATAAAATTAAAATGGTGATTTTGGATGAGGCCGATCGAATGCTCGATATGGGCTTCTTGGAGGATATTAAAATTATTTTAAAACAGGCCCCGAAAGAGCGTCAGACGGTTTTCTTTTCGGCGACCTTACCGCGTCCGATTCAAGATTTGATCAAAACCTTTACACGGAACCCAAAGACGATTGAGATCGCCGCACAAGCGATGACGGTTCCTTCGATCGAACAGATTTATTACGAAGTTGATCGTCGGTTTAAAATCGATGTTCTTTGTCGGATTATTGATATTCAGGATATTAAATTTGGGATTATCTTTTGTGCCACCAAGATGATGGTCGATGATCTTACCGAGCATTTGACGGCCCGTGGTTATGCGGCCGATAAAATGCATGGCGATATGACGCAGCCGTTACGCGAGCGCGTGATTGCAAAATTCCGTAAACGAGGAATCGAATTCCTCGTGGCGACCGATGTGGCGGCACGCGGTTTGGATGTCGATGATATTGAGGTTGTCTTTAATTATGATCTGCCGAATGACGGAGAGGATTATATCCATCGGATCGGACGAACCGGTCGTGCAGGACGAAAGGGTCGTGCGATTACTTTTGTCTCCGGTCGTGAGCTTTATAAACTGCAATCGATTATTCGATTTACGAAAGGAACGATTCGTCAAGAACGGGTTCCTTCCGTTGAGCAGGTTGAGGATAAACGAAGCAGTCTCTTTGCTGAATCGCTTCGAGAGATTTTGGAAAAGGGAACCTATGCCCGTCATGACGAAATGATTAAAGGATTACTGGATCAAGGCTATGCCTCGACTGATGTCGCGTCGGCATTGATTCATATGTTGAATGGCGATAAGCCAAAAGCAGCCCCGGCACCCGTAGAAAGCCGTGAGCCTCGTGGAGATCGAGGGGGTGATCGTTTTCGTTCGAATGAACGAGGAGGTCGCTCGGAGGGATCACGGGATCGTTTTGAAAGAGAGGATCGTCCCCCAGCTCGTTCTCGTGAGGGGGAGCGTCGGGATCGTCCTGAGAGAGGATATCCCACCCGTGAAAAATCAGGATTTGAAGAGCGCCCAAAACGTCCCCAGCAGCCGAATCTTCCTCGTGAAGCCGGAATGACCCGTGTGGTCATCGGCGTAGGAACGACCCATGAGGTGAAGGCGGGAGAGATTTTGGGAATGATTTTAGAAAGCACTCAGCTCCCTAAAGATACCGTAGGTGCGATTCGACTTTATCCGAAACAGACCTTAGTCGATGTGAAGGATGCCCATGCCGCCTCCGTGATTCAGAAAGTGAATGGACTCGTTTATAAAGAGCGAAAAGTCTGGTGTAAGCCCGAAGGGGCTTAATCATAAACCGGACGAGTTGGAACCAATGTTCATTTGTAGGGCGAGTCGTTTTTAGATCGAATCAACTCATTCCGACCCCGGTTTATGAAATTATCCTCTTTAGCTTTTATTTTGGAGGTAGCCTGAGGTGAAGGTGACGGCGGACATATCTCCCTCTTCGTACCATTGTTCGTAACGGGTTCGGGTTAGTGAATATTGGTTGTCGAAAATCGCCATCATCAAGGCGAGGGCTCCGACTCCATCGAAATAACGATAGTTACCATCAATAAACAGATGTTCGAAGAATGCGGAGGAGTTCCCGGTTTCGACCTCTTTCCAGAGAATCTCTTCCCATTCTTGAGCCGCTTGAAGTCGTTGAGAGGTGACGGCATAGGGATGATTAAATCGAGGTCCTATATGGCAGCCATCAATACTGACAATGACTTGAAGCTTGGAGCCGAGCTTTCGTTTTAAATTTCTCAACGATTCGGCTAAGGTGTAAAGGGAGTGATCTTTTTCAGGGACCATTCCGAGGTAAAGATGTTCATAGAGTCCTCCACAAAGCACGGGGATATAGTTAAAAGGAGTTTCAATCCCCATTAATTTTCGCAGGGCGGCAAGAGCGACGACAGGAAATTCGATCGAGTGTTCTCCTTCGTGAGATTTCGCATCGTCTAACATCGGAAAAGGAATCTCCTGGGCGAGATCGTGAATGAGATCGGTCGCCGCAGGGATGAGCCCGAGCGGGGTTTGATATCCTCGGGGATCTGTACTCCATTCTTGTTGAGATTTGTGTCCGACTCCCAAAATAAGATAGGTGTCGGCGATGGGAGCGGTAAGGAGTTTTTCGTATCCCCATCCGTAAGCCTTTTGAGTGACCCGATAGTCAATATGAGGAAGAAGGAGTCCTTCGATCGAGGGGTCTGATCCTGGCTGGGGGTTCCAGGGAGGGGTTTCATTTTTGTCAAACCAACCTTTAAAAAAATCGAGTGCCTCCTTTTCTGATTTGGGATAACAAACGCCTGCGCAACGAGGTTTTAAAGAGGTGCTCATTTTTAAATCATACAGAGAGCCGTTATTTATCAACGCGTTTTTTTTGAAGCTCCTGAAGATAAGCACTTTGGCGTTGATAGTAGGCGATGAGCCGTTGAACTTGAGGATCTTCAGGGTCGGCGATCTTCCCCTTTTTTTCTAAAGGATCCTGCTTGAGATCCCACCGTATCACGGAGCGGATCACCGGATCGGCGACGATTTTTATTCCTTGCGAGGAGATGCTTGCGACCTGCAATTCTCCGGAATTAAAGATTTCAGAGCGATTCAACGGGCGATACCAAGAGCTGCCTTGAAAAGATTGAGGTTCGTAAGGACGCTCTAAAAAATCCATTAAGGTCGGGGCAAGATCGGCATGGCTTGTCAGGTGAGTTGTCGACCCAGTTGTTTTCTCGCTTACCCAAAAAAAGGCAGGAACTTTTAAGATCTCTTCGAACATCCAATTGCCGTGGGTAAAAAACCCGCGATCAAAGGTTTGTCCGTGATCTCCGGTGATAAAAACGAGAGTCTCTTGGAGTTGTCCTGTACGTTCCAAGCCCTCAAAGAGTTTTTCAATAGCGGCATCCATGGCGCGCAGGGAGTTGAGATAGAGTCGATATTGAATCGTATTCATGTTTTTTTCATTTTTTTCGATCGGAACGGGGGTGTAACCAGGAACTTGGATATAGGGAGCGTGAGGAAGATAGGTTGAATAGATGCCGATCATCGGCTGATCGTTTTGAGAGAACTCTTTGAGAAAGCGGTCGACGGCAACAAATTCACTTCGGGCAGAGAATCCATTATTTTTAGCTTGAGGTGAGTTTGATAAAAAGGAGTAGTCGATGATCTTCATCTCATTGACTTGCATCAGCGCTTTGGGACGACAATAAAGAGTGGATACGGGAGTAACGATAAACCCTGGAATGCCTAACCGCTGGGGAATTCCGTCGATCCAACTATTTTTCCATGCGACAGAAGAGACTTCCGGATAGCAGCCCGTAAAGAGGGAAAAATGAGATTTCCAGGTCGCATTGCCGCTTGCGTAATGATTTTGGAGTCTCCAACCCTCACGATATTTTTTTGCTAAAAAAGGGGTGACTTTCCAGCCTTCGACTCCGTCTTGGAGAAACCATTTTTCGCTAAAGCTCTCGATAATAATAAAAAGAATTTTCTTTTTCTTAAAAGAAGGAAGTCCGATCGATTGAGGTTCCGTCGGGTTTTCCTGAATACAAAAGCTTCCCTCTTGAGGAAATGAGGGATCGCTCTTGTATTCAGGAAAGGGATTTTTCATCGTCCACCATTCGATGCTCTGATAGAGGCCAGGGGGCATCGTGACGGCCGCATTATCGGTCACTGAACCAGATCGAAAGAGATAACCTAATACGATTGAAGATAAAAAGAGGATCCAAGAAAATCCAACCCATAACTTCCAGTGTTTCCATTTCCAAATGAGGAGACAGTGAGTTCCGTAAATGCAAAATCCAAGGAGAGAGAGAAAACTGATATTGGCGACGATCTCCCTCCAAGTAATCATCTTGGAGATTCGTTGCATGAGATCAAAAGTGGGCATCGCGGAATACTTGGCAAGGGAGGTGTAGTGAGCGAAACAAAAGATCACAAAAATAAATCCAATGATAAAAGCGATCTTCGGCGCCCAATTTCGAAATCGAAACTGTCCGATCACGGCGTAAAGAAGGGTTAAGAGAAGCCAGAGAAAAAGGAGAATCCATCCGTCTAATGAGGCTAAAGAGAAGAGGGAGAGAGGATGTTGAAAGGTAGGGTCGAATTGGTAGATCGTTTCACTTTTGTAAACCATACTCCAAAAGAGAAGAAGTCGATAGACCCCAAGTACCCCCATCCAAGAGGTAATAATTCGTAAGGTCATCGAGGAAAAAAAATAGCGAGTGAGGAGGCCTGATCGGGTACGATGTAAAATTCCTTCCATGGGTGATGGAGTTTAATCTATCGGTAAAGATTTTGTCTGTAAACTTTTTCTAGCGAATTTTTTTCTCGGGATAAAAAGGGGGATAATCGACCTTAAAAGAGGAATTCCGGCCCCCTTTCATTTTTTCGTAAAAAATGATTGCGTCGAGGGTCGGTGGCATTATAGTCCCCTTCGCAAAACAAGGAGAATTTTATGGCAGATAAAGCAAACCGATATGGAGAGAATGTAACTGGACTATTTTTCGTCGACAATAATTGCATTGATTGTGATCTTTGTCGCGAGACCGCTCCGAGTAATTTTACCCGTCAAGATGACGGAGGATACTCCTTCGTTTACAAGCAACCGACAACTCCTGAAGAGGAAGAGCTTTGCAAACAAGCGATGGAAGGTTGCCCTGTAGAAGCGATCGGAAACGACGGCGTTTAATCGCTCTCAACCCCGTTTTTGAGGAACGCCTTCGGAACTCTGTTTTCCGAAGGCGTTTTTTGTTATAAGAATCATTTATGCCTGACCATCTTTTTCAACGTGAAGAGCTTGCGGTTTGGATCGATCATCGACTCGATTCAACCCTTGCGAATTTATTGTCTCGTTCTCGTAGCCAAATTCAAAAGTGGTTTGATGAAGGGCTCGTCGTTCATGCGAAGAGTCAAAAGCCGTACATCA
This sequence comes from Methylacidiphilum caldifontis, assembly GCA_945877805.1. Taxonomy (GTDB): domain Bacteria; phylum Verrucomicrobiota; class Verrucomicrobiia; order Methylacidiphilales; family CAMAQI01; genus CAMAQI01. The sequence goes on from CAMCSM010000096.1 coordinate 7,132, forward strand.
GCAAGTATAAGATCAAGTTTGACGATGAGATTTTAGTGAAGGAACCGGAGTTTTCCTCATCGGTCCCGGATTTAATTCCGGAAAATATTCCCCTCGATATTGTCTATGAGGATGAGCACTTTTTAATTGTGAATAAGCCCCCAGGACTCGTTGTTCATCCTGCAGCAGGGCACGCCACAGGGACTTTGGTGCATGCGCTTCTTTATCACTGTGGAAAAGAGCTTTCTAAGGTCGGAGGACTTGAGCGACTGGGAATTGTCCATCGACTCGATCAAGATACGAGCGGACTGATGTTAGTGGCGAAAACTGATTCTGCTCATCAAAATCTTTCTTATCAGTTTGAAAAACGGACGATTCAAAAGTTTTACACCGCAATTTGTTGGGGCTCCTTTCGCGTTCCGACCGGAGATATGGAGGGCCCGATTGCCCGGCATCCGAAGAATCGCAAGAAAATGGCAGTTGTCGGCAGCGGAAAAGCAGCTCATACGACCTATTTTCTTAAGGAGCAATACGATATGGCGGCTTGGATTGATTGCCAGCTGCATACCGGAAGAACCCATCAGATTCGGGTTCATTTATCCCATATTGGGCATTCGGTTTTAGGGGATGCCCTTTACGGGAGAGGAAAGAAGATTCCGGGAATGCCGGAGATCCCTCGCCAAATGCTTCATGCTCAACGGATTGTTTTCAAGCATCCGAAGAGCGGAAAAGAGGTCGAATTTACCAGTGAGCTCCCAAAAGATTTTAAGAAAGTATTGAAATATTGGCAGAAACGGATGGGTTAAAGTGTAGCGCTATTGACACTGCAAAAGAGAGCTTTAAAAGTAGGGACTCATGAGTCTTGATCTTCCTACATTTGCGCAATATCTGCGGGTGCTGCAGTCGGAAGGACAAACTCATTTAACGTTAAGTAAGGGATCGTTACAAATTTTGCGAGGACTCCTATCTCAAACAGGGCGATCAAGTTCCCTTTCTCCTCGATCCGTGACGACAGCGGCTCCCTCTGAGTCTGCTTCTCCTTCACGAACCACGATTTTGAAAGGATCAGTGGCTCCTCCTGCCACCTCTCCGGCAACTATTGCCCCCGCCCCTCAAATGATTTTAAAGAGCGCAAGTGGGATTCAGGGAGTCGATTTAGGCTCTTTGGATTTCGAAAACGGCAGTCGTGCTGAACGACTCGAACGATTAGAGGCCATGTCGCAACATTGTCAGCATTGTGCTCATTTGGTATCGAGTCGACGATCGGTGGTTTTTGGAGGGGGAAATCCCGAGGCGAAATTGATGCTCATAGGGGAGGCGCCAGGGCCTGAGGAGGATGAGATGGGAAAGGTCTTTGTTGGAGCGGCGGGACAACTTTTGACGAAGATGATCGAGGCGATGGGGATGAAGCGCGAGGAGATTTATCTCGCAAATGTTTTAAAGTGTCGCCCCGATATGCCAGAGGGAGCGATGGGCAATCGGAAGCCAACGTCGATGGAAATGAAGGGGTGTCTCCCCTTTTTACAGGCCCAGATTACAATCATTCAGCCAAAACTGATTGTCGCTCTAGGAGCGACCGCGATGGAGGGGCTCTTAGAGGAGAAAACGCCGATCGGAAAACTCCGCGGGAATTGGCTTCACTTTCAAGGAATTCCGCTTCTTCCGACTTATCATCCTACTTATTTGCTTCGTAATCAGAGTGTCGCGGAAAAACGAAAGGTCTGGGAGGATCTCCTTCAGGTGATGGAGCGATTGGGGCTTCCGATCAGCGACAAACAGCGCGGTTATTTTTTAAGTAAGGCTTGAATGAGCCTTTAATTAATGAAAAGATCTCCCTTATGAGCGATTTAACGGATTCCAATAACGATCCTATCGAAGAACGAATGATTATCCCTTCTCGCCGAGAGATCGACCAGTTATTAGAAGCGAATCACCTCATGGGAAAGGGAGTTGAAGTCGGCGTTTGTGACGGAGATTACTCCGTACACATTCTTTCCACTTGGAAAGGAGATCGGCTGTATTCCGTAGATCCTTGGAAGTCCTTTGGAGAAGAGTATAAAGATGTGAATAATGCGCATCAAGAATTGCATGATCTGCGATATGAAAACACCAAGAAAAAACTTTCAGTTTTTGGAAAACGCTCCGTGGTGATTCGCAAGACCTCGCTGGAGGCCTCAGTTCTCTTTGGCGATGGAGCATTGGATTTTGTTTACTTAGATGCCCAGCATCACTACTCAGCGGTCAAAGCCGATATCGAGGCGTGGTATCCTAAGGTGAAGGTCGGTGGAATTCTGGGCGGGCATGACTATCTCGACGGGGTGCTTGTGGGGGGGGTATTTGGGGTCAAGCGTGCCGTTCAAGAGTTTGCTAAAGAACAGAATTTAGATATTTTAGTGTCAGGCGAGATGATTACGGAAACTGCCTCATGGTTTCTGATTAAAAAATGAAAAAGGTTTCGCTTTCCTTTATTGTCCTCTTGATTGCGATCTTTTCTGAACTCGGACTCCGTTTTGTCGGGATCGGTAATTTCCCAATTTATCAAATCGATCCTCAGATCGGCTATATTCCAGCCCCTCATCAGTCCGGTAAGTTTCTCCAAAAAAATAAATGGGCATTTAATGATAAAAGTATGGGAGTGGCGGAGCGTTTTCAGGGAAGTGAGAAGCTCGATCTTTTAGTGATTGGAGATAGCTTGGTCTATGGAGGAAATCCTTATCGCCAAGATGAGAAACTTGGCCCTCAACTTCAAAAGAAATTAGGATCTAGCTATCAAGTTTGGCCTGTGGGAGCCCCGAGTTGGGGCTTTTTGAATGAGAAGGAATATTTAGAACGTCATCCGGAAGTGATTGCTGAGATCGATGGAATGATTTGGGTCTTTAATAGCGGCGATTTTCAAGATCGAAGTCAGTGGTGGACTGATGCCACTCATCCGAGGGCAAAGCCGATTTGTCTAGGCTATTACGTTTTGAATAAATATCTTTTAGAGGGAAATCTCAAAAGCACTTTTCCCGCTTTTTTATTTTGGGTCAAGGAACCGGCACCTTTTTCGACAAAATTGATCGATCAAGAGATCGAAAGTTTTGGAGAAAAGATGCAGGAACTTAAAGCGAATCATTTTAAGAAACGACTGATTGTATTTTATCCAAATATAATGGAAGAGGAACTGCCCTCAAATGATCGGTACGAATCCCTCTCTCTCCGATTAGAGGAACGAGCGAAAGCAGCAGGAGCCCTTTTTTTTGATTTACGGAAAAGCCCCCATTGGAAGGGGAGCGATTACCGTGATGGGATTCATCCGACGGCAGAGGGGTATGAGACAATGGCCGCTGAGGTGGCGAATCAGTTAGGGCGCGAATGAGATCAGTAAATTAAAAATATATTAACTTTTTTAAAAATAATTCTTGACGTAACGAATAATCTATAATAAGCTTCTCCTACATTCAATGAAAACTAACTCAACATTTACAAATACAGCGAGATCCCCCAAAGGGTGGATGAGCTGGCTTTGTACCGATTTGGGTTATTTCATTTTAAATCCAATACGTCATGAAGCCAAACTCCAACCCGAGGAACGTGGATAAAAGTAGCTTCATCACATCTCTTAAAGCCGCTTAAACCCACGTTCCTCATAGGAAAGTGGGTTTTTTGTTGTCTTGAGAGAGAGTATTGAATGAACCAAGGAAGAAACCGACCAGAAAACAAACAATTTCATGGGAAATAAAAAACCCTGACACCCGTTGAAGCGGATGCCAGGGAAGAAACAAAACGAGAACCGTTAGATTCACGTTCGCTTACAGAGCCTACAATCTACGGCAGAGGATCAAAAAGTCAACCCTTTTGCGGGCACTTTTGCGGATCTTTTTCGCTGTTCTATATCCCAAAAAAACAAAATATAAAAAGGCTTGTAACTCGAAATCTAACGATTTTGGGTCACGCAGGAGGTGTGCCCGTAAACACCAAAACGCCCACCGTGAAATCCCGTGGCATAGGTTTAACCCCCTATACAGGTTGTTCTTTGTGAAAAATTCACTCTAAGTAGGACAAATCGGGTGAAACCGATACTCCCTGCTTTGGATTTAATTCTAAGAGTGATCAAGTTCGCGTCTTTCGTCTAAGAGTAGGATTCTTCGTTGCCAACGAAGGGATGCCGGTGCAAATCCGGCAAGACGCAGTTAGTAGATTATTTTCTACGGAGGTGGCCGACAAGTAAGGCAGCGGTCTCCAAAACCGCCT
>CAMCSM010000097.1 GCA_945877805.1 Methylacidiphilum caldifontis
CATTCGTGAAACGAAAAATAAGAAAACAGGGTCTGATTGTTTGGTGCGGGGGCAAAGCGGGGCACAACCAAATCGAAGATTTGTACGGGGGTACAACTGCAGCCCCGACCTGTCGGGGCTGCCCCTCCAGTTCTAATGCAAGAAATGGGTTTAAATTCGTGCCTACCTGCCCCGTACTCTTTGTCGGGGTTCCTGTCCGTTCGTGGTTACTGACCAGTTAGTGGGATAGGCTACAAACTGGTCAGTAAGAATGGTTTTTAATGAATTTAAGCGATTAGACTGTGAAGTTTCGAGAGCGGGCGGTCTACTCCATCCAAGGCTGAAAAACTTCAAGAGATAAGGGGGCAGCCCCGAATCGATCAAAGGACTCAATAATTGCGTGGGTATATGATTGATCGAAATGACTTTTTAATGATTCAAAATCGATCCATTTTTCGAATAAAAAATGGCGATTCGGGTCATCTAAAGATTGGTGAAACTCATAGGCAATATTTCCGAGTTCCATACGCGTTCCTTTGACGGCGGCTTCGGCGACAGGTCTAAAGTCGGCCATTGAACCGGGCTTAATTTGGGCCTGGATAAAAAGGGTGAAGGGACGATTCGGATCTTGTAATTTTTTTAAAATTCCTGCTAACGGTTCTTTTAATTCATTCGTCATGAGTCGGATCCTGATCGTAAAACTTTAATGAAGGCCTCTTGAGGAATATCCACATTTCCAAAAGACTTCATTCGTTTCTTACCCTCTTTTTGTTTCTCTAAAAGCTTTCTTTTTCGGCTAATATCTCCCCCGTAACACTTGGCAGTCACATTTTTACCAACGGTTTTGACATCCTCTCGAGCGACAATTTTGCCTCCGACGGCCCCTTGAATCGCAATTTTAAATAAATGAGGGGGAATCACCTCTTTTAACTTCGCCGCCAAAGCACGCCCACGACCAGGAGCCTTCTCGCGATGGACAATCGATGAAAAGGCATCGACCACCTCTCCATTGACCAACATATCGAGTTTGACCATGTCGTTGGCCTTGTACTCGGCATAGTCGTAATCCATCGATCCATACCCACGAGTCACCGTTTTAATTCGATCATTAAAATCGACCACAATTTCACTTAACGGAATCTCTGAGTGGAGCATCACCCGTCGTTGATCGAGGGTCTCCGTATGATCAAAGGTTCCCCGTTTTTCCATGACCAACTGCATGATATCACCGATGTATTCATTCGGAGTTAAAATAAAGCATTTCACCATCGGCTCTAAAATCTGTTCGATCACCGAGGGATCAGGGAGTTGAAGTGGATTATCGACCTCAAGCCATTCACCGTTCGTTTTTTGAACTTTATAAATTACACTCGGATAGGTCGCAATGATATCCATGTTATATTCGCGATGAAGTCGTTCTTGGACAATCTCCATATGTAAAAGACCCAAAAATCCGCAGCGAAATCCAAACCCTAGAGCGACGGAGGACTCTCCTGAATAAGTCAGTGCCGCGTCATTGATCTGGAGTTTATTCATCGCAATTTTTAACTGCTCATAATCGGCGGTATTAATCGGATAAATGCCGCTATAAACCATCGGCGTGATCTGTTTAAAACCTTCCAAAGGACGATCGGTCGGACGCTCTGCTCCTGTGAGGGTATCTCCGATTTTAATATCCGCAGGAGATTTAATATTGGCAATAATATAGCCGACATCCCCTTGGTTAAGTTGCTTCACCGCAAGCGGTTTCGGAGTAAACACTCCCACCTCTTTCACCTCATATTTTTGATTTGAAGAGAAAAGAAGAACCTGGTTTCCCGCCTTTAAGGAGCCGGTCATCACCCGAACATAGGTCACGACCCCACGATAGGTATCAAAGAGAGAATCAAAAACTAGCGCGCGGAGAATTCCATCCTCCTCTTGTTTCGGTGAAGGAATCCGTTCGACAACCGCCTCCAAAATCTCATCGATCCCGATCCCCGCCTTCGCGCTGGCCGGAATCGCCTCCTCAGCCGGAATCGCTAAGATATCTTCGAGTTGCTTCTTACAAACCTCAATATTCGCACTGGGAAGATCAATCTTATTGATCACCGGAATTAACTTCAAATTCTGTTTCATCGCGAGGTGAACATTCGCCACCGTCTGAGCCTCTACCCCCTGAGCCGCATCGATGATTAAAAGAGCCCCTTCACAGGCCGCAAGGCTCCGTGAAACCTCATAGGCAAAATCGACGTGACCGGGAGTATCAATCAAATTAAAGCGATAGGTTTTTCCATCCTTCGATTTAAAGGCCATCGTCACGGGATGTGCCTTGATTGTGATTCCCCGTTCGCGCTCTAAATCCATCGAATCCAAAAGCTGATTCTGCATATCGCGATCAGCGATCGTTCCGGTTCTTTGAAGGATTCGATCGGAAAGAGTGGTCTTTCCGTGATCGACGTGAGCAATAATACAAAAGTTTCGAGTTAATTCTATGGACATGATCTATTCTACTTTCACTTACATTCGCCTCTCAGGATTATCCTGCAGCTGAGATTTCTGCCGCCTTACTTCTAAGCGAGGCAACCGCAGCCGTGGCATCCAGTTTACCAAAAATGGAAGTCCCCGCAACAATCACATTTGCCCCTGCCGCAAAGGCGGGACAGATCGTTCCCTCTCCAAGTCCTCCATCGACCTCAATATCGTAGGAAAGATTTTTCTCTTCACGATAAGCCTTCGCTTGACGCACTTTATCGAGAACATCAACCATGAACGATTGTCCCCCAAAGCCAGGATTTACGGTCATACAAAGAAATAAATCGATATTTTTAAGATGTTTCGTCGCATGTTGAAACATCGTCATCGGATTAATCGCCAATCCGGATTTACACCCCATATCTTTAATCGTTCCCAAGGTCCGCTCCACATCATGATAGGCTTCAAGATGGATTGTTAAAATATCAGCTCCGGCCTCAATAAAACTACGGACATAACGATCCGGTTGCTCGATCATCAAATGAACATCCAAGGGCAATGTCGTCGTTCTTCGTAGCATCGCCACGAACTCCGGCCCAAAGGAAATATTGGGAACAAAGTGGCCATCCATGATATCGACATGAAGCATCTCCACCCCCGCCGCCTCCACACGACGAATCTCCTCTTCGACACGTGCGTAATTACAAGCAAGAATTGAGGGAGCAATTTTTAATGCTTTCATAACGTTGCTCTTTCAATCAGTTCAATTTCATAGCCCTCAGGACCATCAATAAAAGCAAACCGTCCTCCCGAACTACTTACCGTCGGCCCATCGCTCAGCGGATACCCTTTTGAGGCGGAATGAAGCGCAAAGGCCTCAATGTTTGCCACTTCAAAGGCAAGATGAGTCAGATCCGGCTGAACCTTCACCTCTCCACTCGAAGGATAGTGACAGATCTCAATCAACGTCTCGCTTCCGGGGGCTTTAAAAAAAACTAACGTAGAGCCGCGCGGGGAGGTCTTTCGACTCAGCTCTTCTAATCCGAGGACCTCCTTATAAAAAAAAGTTGTCCGATCAAGATCACTGACCCGATACCGAGTATGTAATAGCTTTCCAACACGTTGATTCATTGAGGGCTCCATCTTTAAATCTTTACCTTGAACGATTCTTTTCCATCTAATCCAAGAACAAAAGCCGAAATCCATTCCGCCATTTTTTCCAAATCATTGAGATGAACAAGTTCAACCGGAGTATGCATGTAACGATTCGGAACGGCCAATGAAACGGTTGGAATTCCGCCTCGTTGAGTAAAAATCGCATCGGCATCGGTTCCTGAATAACGGGCATCGATCCCATACTGAATCTTAATCTTCGATTTTTTGGCGACTTGCTCGAGCTGTTCGACGAGGACAGGATGATTGACACTCCCTTTACTTAAAACCGGTCCCTTGCCGAGTTGAATATCTCCAAACTGTTTTTGATTCACTAAAGGAATATCGGTCGCATGTCCCACATCGACAATGATCGCCGCCGTCGGCTTTACCGAATAGCCGACCATCGCCGCACCGTAGAGTCCATTCTCCTCTTGAATCGTTGAAGCACTGACCAATCCGACTTTCAGCTTATTTTTCTTTTCTGAACAAAGGCGCATCACTTCCGCCGCAATAAAAGTTCCGATCCGATTATCACAGGCTCTCGCCGCCCAGATCTCTCCCCGTAGCGGCTCACAGCCAACGGCATAAGTCATTAAATCACCGACTTGAACAATTTTTTGAGCCTCTTTTTTCGAGGAGGCCCCGATATCGACAAAGACCTCATGCCAAGCAGGAGACTCCTGTTTCTTCGAGCGATCTTGCAAATGAATCGCCAAACCGCCGATCACTCCAAAAATCGGTCCTTTAGCAGAATGAATCGTGACCCGTTGACCTCGCGCTAGGCTTGGATCTTGACCTCCGACCGGAGCAAAGTAGACAAACCCTTTATCATCAATGTATTGCAATTGAAAAGCAATCTCATCCGCATGACCCGCAACGAGAATTTTGACCTTCGCCTCAGGATTGATAATCGCCACGGCGTTCCCATAATTGTCCGTTTCCGTAAGATCGGCGAAGGACTTTACATAATTTAACCAGACTCGCTGACCTGGAGCCTCACCACTGGAGGGACTTGCGGTATTCAGGAGCGTCTTCAGAAATGTCTTAGAGGATTCTTTCATAGGTAATCGTGAATTTAGAGAAATAGAGCCTTTCCTTAATAATCCAAGAAGTAAAAAATTAGATTGATTCTCTATCCTCTTGATGTCATTAATGAAACAAAAAACAACTTAATGCAAGTTTGATTTTACTTTCAAAATATAAACGCTCCTTTTAAATATTCTTAAAAAGAACAATCCTCTTGAATAAAAAAAGATCAACTCCTAAAAAAACATCGATTTACACCATCGCTGACGAGCTCCAAATTAATCCCGGAACCGTGAGTCGAGCACTCCGTAATAGCCCGGTCGTCAGCATGAAGCTGAGAAAGATCGTCCGACAAAGAGCTGATGAGCTTAACTTTACTCTTCGTAAATTTGAACCCCGCGTTAATAATATTTGTGCATTGATCGAAACCTCAAATAAATCCGAAGAATTCTTATCTTATTTTATTAATGAAACCTTAGCAGGCATGTGGGACTATTGCAAAAACAATGACCTTGAACTTTCGATCTATTCGGAAACCTTCGACCGTCTCAACTCCTGCGATCTTCTCCGAATTCTCGGACGACGAGGAATCAACGGAGTCGTCACGATTAATGCGAGACAAAAAAGTGACTATTTCAAAAGCTTCCATGATCAAAAATTTCCGTACGCTTCACTTATGACCGGCTCTGTAAAGGCGACCCCTTGGACTTTTCAGACGAACTCCAAGGAGCTCTGCTTCCACGCCACCCAACACCTCATCCAACGCGGCCATACGCGAATTGCCTATCTTGATACACTCTCCGACTTCTCCGCTGGTACTGATCGTATGAAGGGATATCTCCATGCACTGCAAAAAAACAGGATTTCTGAAGATTCGAACCTGATCATTAAACTATCGCTTGCCCCGACAAAATTAAAGGATGGATACGATTTTGGATCCTATTTCGTCGAAAAACTTCTTTCTTTATCCTCCCCCCCGACTGCCTTTATCACGATGAATAATGAAGTTGCGATTGGAGCTCTTCATCAATTAAAAGCATCTGGGATTTCCGTCCCTGAAAAAGCAGCGCTCCTTTCTTTTGATGATGCACGTTTCTGCGAGTTTGCGACCCCCCCTATGAGTACCGTGCATATTCCCTACCGTAAAATCGCCAGCGCAGCCGCTGCATGTGTCCATCAACGAATTGAAAAAGGATTCTCCTTTGTCCCCACAACCACTCTCTTCCCTGGTGAACTCCTCCTCCGAAAATCAACCTAATAAAAATACAATTCAATGGGGAGTTTATTCGGTTCCTGCTGGAGTATGGCAGGGAAAGGAAGTGCCTGATCTTGGAGAATGGATTTTTAAAAATGGACAGATTCCCCTTGCAGACTATCGCGCGTTTGCAAAAGATTTCACCGCTTCAAAATATGATCCCAAGGCTTGGGCTAAACTGGCCAAGGCTGCGGGAATTAAGTATGTGGTCATTACGGCGAAGCACCACGATGGATTTGCTCTTTTTGATTCAAAAGCGTCGGATTGGACGGCGGTGAAGGCCTCTGCCGCAAAACGGGATTTAATCGCTCCGCTGGCAGATGCGGTTCGAAGCGAGGGTTTGAAATTTGGCCTTTATTATTCTCACGCAGAGGATTGACAGCAGCATCGCTCGGCTCCATTTTATCCCCCTTCATGAAAAAAAGAGTTCAACAATTCGGGCTAGAATCGATCGCGGCCAAAATCGATGACCAACTCCGTATTCATGAGGAGGAGGCCCTTCAACTCTTTGAATGCGGAGATCTTCAACTGCTCGGATTCTTAGCAAATAAGGTCAATCAACGCAAAAACGGCAATCGAGCCTCTTACATTTTTAATCGTTATATTAACTACTCCAATCTTTGTATTCTAAGCTGCCAATTTTGCTCTTTTTATCGTCGTAAAAACCAACCGGGGGCCTTTGAGTTTTCAGTCGAAGAGGTCGTTGCCGATGCGAAAGCCTCTTACGATCAAGGAGCTTGTGAGGTCCATATTGTCGGAGGCCTTCATCCGAAGCTTCCTTTTAGTTACTACCTCGAGATGATCCAAGGGATCAAAAAAGAATGCCCTGGAATGTTCGTCAAAGCCTTTACCGCCGTTGAAATTCGCCATTTGGCCGATCGCATCGCGCGAATCTCCTTAGCGGAGACCCTTCAAACCCTCAAAAATAATGGGTTAGACTCCCTGACGGGGGGGGGAGCAGAGATTTTTGATCCGGTGATTCGCGATCAGATCTGTCGCGGTAAAGAAAGCGCAGAGGAATGGCTTGAGGTCCATCGACTCTGGCATCAAATCGGGGGTAAAAGCACCTGTACGATGCTCTATGGACACTTAGAGACTGTCGCTCATCGGGTCGATCACCTGAAACGGCTTCGCGCGCTCCAGGATGAAACGCACGGATTTACCGGATTTATCCCCTTTGCCTTTGAGCCGGAAAACAATCAACTCTCCGATTTAAAACGGACAACTGCTTTTGATGACTTAAGAACCTTAGCGATCAGTCGGATTTACCTCGATAATTTCGATCATATCACCGCTTACTGGATTAGCTTAGGACTTCCCCTCGCCCAGATCGCCCTGAGCTACGGTGTGGATGATCTGCATGGAACGATTGAGGTTGAACGGATTTTCCACATGGCAGGATCGCAAACCCCACAAGCCCAAACGCATCTACGACTGGAGAAAGCGATCCGAGAGGCCGGAAAAACTCCCTTTGCTCGGAATACTTGGTATGAACCGCTCCAGTCAACCCTTTCGCAATGCGTGACCCCGTGAGCTCCGTTTTTAAAATCGGCGCCGTCTCTTATCTAAACGCAAAACCGCTTCTTGAAGGAATCCCCTCCGACTCTCTTTTACTGCTTCCTCCTCGACAGCTTGCGGAGGAGTTTCAACGCGGAACCCTCGATGTGGCTCTCCTTCCGACCTATACGCTCTTTAATCACCCCAATCTCAGAGCGATCCGTGGACTCGGCATCGGCTGCGAAGGGACGGTTCTTTCTGTTTTCATTAAGCCAACAAGCCCGGAAAAACTCCTCTTTCATACATTGAAACCGAGCCCTGAATCGATGAGCTCAAATCGTCTCACGGAGGTTCTCCTCAAAAAATATCAATCTGCCCCCTTTCTTTGGCAAGAGTCGGAAAGTGACGGGGAGGTGATGATCGGAGATCTTGCTTTTGATTTTAAATCGAAAAATCCGACCTATCCTTTGATCGATCTGGGAGAGGCCTGGTGGAATGCGACAGGACTCCCTTTTGCCTTCGCGGTTTGGGTCATTCATCCACGAGTGACTCAAGAAAAGGGGGAGGAATTAGCACGATATTTAAAAGAGGCTTCGGTTCAGGGGAAAAGAAAAATCCCTTCTTATGCGAAAACCGCCCTCGAGTTTCAATATCTCTCCCACTATCTCCAATATGAATTTGATTCACGCTACGAACAAAGCCTCCTTCAATGGCAAAATGATCTCATTGAAATCGGATCCCTCGACGGTCAGCAGGAATGGCTCTGGGTTTAACTCTAACTCATGCAATAGAAAACATTTCACCTCATAAAATAGCACACCAAAATAGCGAAAAAAGATCAGGACCCCGACGTGTCGAATGAGCCTCAACCTGAGGATAAAGAGACTACAAAATCCTCGGGAGAAGATAAACTGATCTCTCTAAGGAATGCAGGAAAGCACGAATTTAAAACAAAAAAACAGAGGATTTTTCCTTTTTTCCATTTCATGCTTTCCTGCCTTCCTTAGAGAAATTTTGCTTTGCTTTTTTCTTCTAATACAAGAAATGGTTTAAATAAGACTATCGGCAATCACTTTGACTTCTTGAAGCTCCTCTTTGACATCGACCGCAAGCTCTCGAATTTGCTTATAGTCAGCAAGCTTCGCCCATCCGGGAAGGCGATAAATCTCTTTTTCACTTAAAACTTTCTGTCCCTCGATCAGCTCAAGATTACAGGAGTTCGCCAAACTATCAGCAACGCTCAAACAGGTCGAGAGACAGGACTCTTTACTACTTAAATCGGGATAACCGGGATCGTGATGATATTTAACCGCCGTTGTAACGATATCCGGCATCCCCCATCGTTGACAGAGTTCCGCTGAGACATCAGCATGAGAAAAACCAAAGACCGTAAATTCAGCCTGCTCTGAAGAAAAACTGTTTTTCGAGACGAGTTCCAATGTTTCTCGAAATTCCCCTGGAAATATTTTCTGAAGAAAGAGCTTTCCCGTATCATGCATTAACCCCGCAATATATTCATCTCCCGAGTTTTTAGCAAAACAGCCATAAATTTTCTCGGTCATTCGTGCGACCAAGATACTATGAAGCCAATAGTGACTCCAATTGGCAATCACCTTAAAATCTTTGAGGGCTGTGGCTGCCCCACAAATAATGAGAATCCCTTTGAGTTGTGAGATACCGATTCTTTGAATCGCTAAATCCAACTGTCCGATCGCTCCTCCATAAACAGCACTATTCGCCACCGATGTAATTTTTGCAGCCAAGAAGGGATCTAATAAAATCACCTCAGAAAGGGCTTTATAATTAAGATCTGGCTGAGAGATCATCGATTGGACTTTTGCCACTGTGATTGGAAAACTCGGAAAACTTTGATCGAGATCGAGGAACTCTTGGAAACGAGATTTCAGCTCTGCTTTTCTTGCTTTAATTTCGGTTTTATCCGCACGATCAAAAATCGAGAATTGCCCCCCCCCCGTCCTCGCCTTTACTGGCTCCTCCTCTTTAATTTCCGCAGAATCCATAAGTCATAAAACTGAAGTAAATTTTCTAAAAGACAAGAAATAATCAAAAATTAAATAAACAAATAATTACATAAGTTGCTCATAATAAGGAACTAATAAATAATTATAAGTTATTGAAAGGGAGGTTTGACAATTATAGATGAATCCCCCATAGTTGACCTCCCAAATGAAAGGTAGGTGATTTCTCGTGGTAGACATTCGACTCAAAAAAGGCGAATCAATCGACAAAGCGCTCAGACGCTTGAAAAAGAAACTCGATCGCGAAGGCGTGATTCGTGAAGCGCGTAACAGACGCAATTACGAAAAGCCCAGCGTTCGTAAGCGCCGTAAGGCTAAAGAAGCGCGTCAAAACGCATTCAAGCCGATCTTCGCGTAAACTTTCGTTTGCAAAAGCTTTATAAAAAAAAGGACGTCACAGGACGTCCTTTTTTTGTGCCCTCATAAATTTCGATTGCGGCACTTCATTCTCTTTCTACCATAAATAAATCGGTCAAAGACCGAAACCAAGGATATCTCCTTAATGAAAATATTCTCAACCCCATTTCAATTGCATTGAATTCCGATTTATGAATTTTGAAAATACAGTTTCATTTTGCGAAAGATTTTAAGAGTGAGGGACTAACGTGGATCTTGCGCTTTCAACCTGCTGGAATGCCTCTCGTCATCGAGAGGGGTATGAGATGATTGAAGAGATTCGAGAGATGGGATTCAAATCGGTAGAACTCGGTCATAACCTTCGATTTTCTCTCTGGCCCGGCGTTCTCAAGGCCGTAAAGGATAAAAGAATCCGCGTCCTCTCTCTTCATAACTTCTGCCCTGTACCGATTGAGGTTCACCGTCCCTCTCCCGACTGCTATGAATTTACCGCTTCGACCTCCTCAGAGCGCAACGCTGCAGTCAAAGGAACGATTCATACCTTAGAAGGGGCCTCTGAAGTCGGGGCCGCTGCGGTCGTCCTTCATCTCGGCTCCTACCACCGTCAATCCCATCTCACTGAAAGGTTGGTTCGTCATTGGAAAATGCGCTCTTTATACACCAAAAAAAACTCTTCCGATCGCATCGATTACCTTCTTCAACGCAAAAAAGCGACTCCGTTGATCCAAGATCGACTCAAACAATGTCTCGATCCGATTCTTAAAAAAGCAGGAAAACTCCACCTCCGGATCGGAGTTGAGTTTCGCTCTCGACTTGAAGAATATCCTCATGCCGATGAATTTGAGGGCCTCTTTCGTGACTATGCAGGCTCCCCCCTAGGCTATTGGCACGACTTCGGCCACGCCGCAAAGATGGATCTTCTGGGGATCATCGATCATTCGCAATTTCTTAAAAGCCAATCCAGCCGAATCATCGGGGCGCATCTTCAAGATTTTTCTCCCCCTCATAACGATCACCTCGCCTTAGGGGAGGGCTCACTTCCCCTGAAGGAACTTCATGCGCTTCTTCCCGCGAAATCGATTAAAGTCCTGGAACTGAGTCCTCGTGTGTCAAAAGAGAAAATTGTCGAAAATCTTCAGGAATGGCAAAAATAATCGCTGATCTAGGAAGACTAAATAGCCTAATAGCTTGATCGCTGGATAGCTTAAATCCATTTAAATTTGTGACTGTAAAGGGCGTTCCAAAAGTGAAGCAGGGGGCGGTCGAAAACCGTGACACCTTGTTTGTTTATAGTTTGATTTGAGTTTTCTTTCAATGATTGATTTATCGAAGGATTCCCGCTTGCGATGAAGTGAAGGTTGTGGACGACCCGAA
>CAMCSM010000098.1 GCA_945877805.1 Methylacidiphilum caldifontis
CCCATTTCTTGCATTAGAACTGGAGGGGCAGCCCCGACAGGTCGGGGCTGCCTTCCCCGTCCGATGAGGCACAGAGCCTGTGCCCCTCCATTTTTTATCACCATTTTGGTGATATCGTTTGCGAGGTATATCCATTCCCAATGCAAGAAATGGGTTTATCCTGATCATCCTGTTAATCGATGCAAAATTCCCACTCCCTGAGCCCTCCGAAGGGTTAATTTATTTTTGCCTGGGGCTCTTGATTTCCTGAATAAGCCACTGGGTGAATCCCAGAATGGAATGGGGGTCGGTTTCAGGTCCAACGGGACGGCCGCGGCCAGTTTCGTTGGGGAATGTATTCAAATAGTAATGCATGTTCGGGTGGTGCTTGGGAAGTCCGGCCTTCCAATACTTCTCCAGCCAGTCACGTTCCACGAACGGATAATACTTCTCGCACTTCCAGATGATGGGACCGTAATAAAAAATATATTCCTTGCCCTGATCAAGTGTCCATTTCGCGCCTCGAACGACCGGGTCCGGTTTTGACCAGCCGGTTTCGAGAGGCCAGTGTCTGTTAAATTGATGGCATTCATAGGCGATGCCCTCCATTTTTTTCATGATCGGCAGGAATCGTTTGTCATCCGCAAAGAAAGAGGGTTCCTGCACCATTTGGATCAGTTTATAATTTTCATGCTTGAGGAGGCCCTTCCCGCGGGCGAGCTTGAACATCGCCCTGATATCATCCACATCCTTTTCGTAAAGAATCCTCGTATCTTCCTTGAAAGGCCCCGGCTGCGCCTCCTTATGGCCTCGATGGATGGCGAGGTCATATTCACGGCATATCAAGATATGCTCGACCTCAGCGCCTTTCAATTCCCAGTTGCGGATCGTCTTGACCAGAAGATTTTTCTCCGGATCGAGATCGTCTCTGACTGCATCAAGCCCCCAGTAATACTCGAAAAACAGGCGCTTGGTTTTGAAGTCTCCCTCGAGCCAGTCCATGACCACGTCCAGATGCTCTGCCACGAAAGGATAATTGCCTTTTTGTGCCTCAAAGGTGGGCATGCCGGCCCATGAGCCGCCATGATTTCCATTGAGATCTGCTTCACTCCGGGGGAGTGGCCGTAGCCCTACGTTACCGCAAAGAGCGCTGTTCGAATTCGTTTGCGTGGCCTCAAGAAAGAGGGATAGCGAAATCAACACTCCTGCCGCCACCGATGCGATGTTAACTTTTTGTGTGATCGGTTTCATCATTTCCCCCTTTGGATTTTTAACCACATTTTTTTCACGGATGTATAACAGACTACGATGAATTGAATGAAATACCTTGATTTTTTTTCAAAAAAACTGGATTAAATTCGTCCGCCAAACCGCTTCCGAAGATCCTGATCAAGCCAGGCCTGGAGAGCGGTTTTTTTATGAGAGGAGGGGAGCCTCTCGATCCCTTTTTTCAATTCACCAATCGTAAGCGAACTTAGAAAACAACTCTCTTCATCCTGCGCCGACATCCAGTCCACCACACGGCTGAATCCATTTTTTGCATCCTGCAATGCCCATGTTGATTTCATATCGACCTCCGTTTTGATGTCAATAATATAGCCAGACAGGACAGAATAATCAATTAAATATTTACGTCCGCCGGATTGCCTCAGGGCTAAATTCCAGCCCCAGGCTCTTGAGCTTCAGCTGAGACAATGTTTGAGGGGGAGATTGTTTTTTGGATATGACCCATTAATTCCATCACCGATTCGTCGACGCTAAGATGGGCGGTTTGGATTTCGAGATCAGCCTTTTCCGGAGCTTCGTACGGGGCATCAATTCCGGTAAATCCTTTGATTTCGCCTGCCCGCGCTTTTTTATAGAGATTCTTAGGGTCTCTTTTCTCACAAATTTCGAGAGGGGTATTAATGTAAATTTCAGAGAACGGAATTCCGGCGTTGTGACAGATCTCCCGTACTTTTTGACGATCTTTATGGAACGGAGAGATGAGAGCGGTGACCACGACGAGTCCCGCTTCCGCCATCAGTCGGGCGGCTTCGCCCGCACGACGAATGTTTTCATGGCGATCTTTGTCGGAGAAGCCGAGGTCAGAGCAGAGCCCGTGACGGAGATTATCCCCGTCGAGGACGTAAGAGGCAACGCCACGTTGGAAAAGAGTTTTCTCAAGGGCGATGGAGATCGTTGACTTCCCCGATCCTGAAAGACCGGTCAGCCAAATAACGGCTCCTCGATGTCCAAAATGCTGAACGCGTGATTCACGGGTGATCTCCCCCTCGCTCCAGGAGAGATTATCGCTGGTGACTCCGTTGAGTTGGACTTGCGGATACTCCGCTCCAAAGATAATTCCGCCGCCACCAATCCGATCTCCTTGAATGAGAACGAAACGCCCGGTTGTCGGAATCCGGTCTTGATTGTCAAAGGCGATCGGACGTCGAGTCCGCAGCGTGACCTCAGCAACATCGTTGCGACGAATCTCACTCCGGGCTTGCTGTGAAATTTCAAGAGTGCTGGAGTCGAGGATTCGATCGATTTTAACAATGCGGGCCTCGACCTCCTGAGTGCCAATCCGGAAGGTGTAAGGGCGATCGAGAAAGATCGATTCGTTTTGCAGCCAAAAGAGACGTGCTTGAAACTCACGGCCTTCGATCGGTCCCTCTTGGGGATGAGATCCAAACTGTCCGCGCTCCACGAAAATCTGCTCCTCTAAAGTGATCGCGACCGGTTGTCCTGCTGTTGCCTCCGTGGGGGCGGTCGTGGAGCCCCAGAGTTCGATCGATTTCACGCGACTGCGTTTGCGATCGGGCCAAAAAACGAGATCATCGCCGACTTTGAGTCGACCGGATTCGATTCGACCGGCGATAATGCGTCGAGCATCAAAGCGATAGATATCTTGAACCATGAATCGGAGCGGGAGATTGGCCTCCGTGGCAGAGGGCTGAAAAGCATTGAGGGCCTCAAGCACCGTCGGTCCTTGATACCATTTCATTTCCGTTGAACGGGTCGCAAGGTTGAATCCGTTCTTGGCCGAGATCGGAATAAAAAGATCGGGAGTGACTTTGAATTTAAAGAGGAACTCTCGATATTCTTTTTCGAGAGCATCGAAGGTCCCCTGATCGAAATCGACAAGATCCATTTTATTCACCGCAACGATGATTCTTTTAATTCCCAAAAGTGAGAGAAGAAAGCCGTGGCGACGGGATTGTTCTTGAATCCCCTCTTTGGCATCAATCATCAGAATCGCCGCATCCGCACTGGCGGCCCCAGTGATCATGTTTTTGAGAAACTCTTTGTGTCCAGGGGCATCGATAATAACGTAGTCCCGTTTCTCTGTACGAAATCGGATCTGAGTCGTATCAATCGTGATATTTTGCTCCTGTTCCTCACGCAGAGAGTCGAGGAGATTGGCGTATTCGAATGCCATCCCATGTTTCTCGCAGCGTTTTTTGACCGACTCTATTTTTCCATCCGGAAGGGAGTTCGTGTCAAAAAGCAGTCGTCCGATCAAGGTCGATTTTCCATGGTCGACATGGCCAACAATAACAATACTGAGAAAATCTTTGTGTTGCATAAATAAAAATAAAAATTCTGATGGGTTTATAAAGAGATTTTTCGTTAACAATATATTTTAGATTTTTTAACGGTGCGTGTTTTGAATTTTTATGAGTTTTAAAACATTTTTTTGTTTTTAGGTTCTGTTTTTTGGCGGAGTCACTCCTTTTTTTAAGGCGGGGAGCCTTAAAAAAAGCCTTTGATGCGGAGATCTTCCATTCCGGTACGCCCAGAGCCGTCGTCGATATGATCTTGGGCGCGGCCTGCACGTTCGGAGGTTCGGGTGAGTTTGAGTTCCTCGATCACTTCATCGATCGTTGTCGCAGAGCTTTCGACGGGGAAAGTAATCGGCCAGCAGCCGAGAGAGCGGTAGCGGCAAAGTTTACCCTCTTTTCCAGGGCGCGCGTAGTACATCGTCGGAATAGGGATTTTTTCGCGGCGGATATAGAGCCAGATATCGAGTTCCGTCCAATCGAGAAGTGGCTGCACACGAACGTGCTCTCCCGGCTGAACCTTGGTCGTAAATTGTCCCCAGAACTCAGGGGGTTGATCCTTGAAATCCCATTCCGAATTTGCATTACGGGGGGAGAAATAGCGTTCCTTGGCGCGAATCGGATCTTCGTCGCGTCGAATTCCGGTGAAGAGGGCATCCCATTGATGTTCCGCGAGAACCTCTTTGAGGGCTTCCGCTTTGAGGGCACCCGTAATCTCTTTAGAGTTATATTTGGGGTTCTCATAGCGATAGCCTTCGTCGAGAGCCTTTTGATTAATTTTGACAATCAGATCGAGATTATAATGTTTGCGGCCCCATTCACGAAACTCCATCATTTCAGGGAACTCATAAGTGGTATCGATGTGAAGAAGATGGAACGGAATCTTTCCGCAGAACGCTTTCATGGCAAGCCAGATGAGAACATTGGAATCTTTCCCCATCGACCATGGCATACAAAGTTTCTTAAAAGAGGCATACGCCTCTCGGAAGAGAAAGATACTGTGGGCTTCAAGTTGGTCTAAATGATCCATAGTCTATGGGATTACTAGGGATTGTTCGGAAAATCAAGTATTTTTTAAAATTCATAAATCGGAATTAAATGCGACTGAAATGGGGTAGAGAATGTTTCATTGAGGAGATATCCTTAGTTTCGGTCTTTGACCGATTTATGCCTCTAAGATCCAACGCGGTACTGTTGGATTGATCTTTGCACGGAGACGAGAGAGAAGGCTATAGAGACCAAAATAGGAGCGATTGAGGTAGAGAGAGTGCGGTGAGCCCCGCTGTCCACGAAGTTCTTTCAGATTTTTGTTCTGACTATTTTGTTCCCCAAGTTCGTAGATCGATTTCATGAAGGCCTCGTCGCCAAAGTCGAAGGTCTTACTTCGGAACGGTCGCGCAAGGAGTTCAATCGAGGGGAGAACGGTCTCCATGATGACCTCACGATTTGCCACACTATCGGAGGGAAGGATGATGCCGAGAGCGAGCAAGGCTTTGCTAAAGCCAACGCGATCTTCAAGTAAGGAGGGCTTGAGGAGATGAAAGTTTTTCGTGTAGAAATCGTTGTCGATTCGTTTCGTGCAGCCAAAATCGAGAGGACAAAGGATCTCTCCATCGACGAGGAAGTTTCCCGGATGCGGATCCGCATGGAAAAGTTGAAGCTCATGAATTTGGAAATGATAGAAATCCCAGAGCGCTTGCCCGATTTTATTGCGAACCGTCGCGGAGGCCTTGGTTTCAATGAATTGATCGAGAGGGACTCCGTTCATCCAATCCATCGTCAAAATTTTTGAGGTCGAGAATTTAGGGTAATAACGAGGAAAACGAATCCCGTCGAGATGTCCACAGGCCTTTGTCAGCTCTTGGGAACGCTCGAGTTCTAATGTGTAGTTGGTCTCCTCAAGCAGACGTTCCTCAACCTCTTTGAAGTACGGGTCCATATCGGCCTCGTTGAGTCCAATAATGCGAATTGCGATCGGTTTCACGACCGCGAGATCGGTTTTAAGGCTTTGAGCAACTCCCGGATATTGAACCTTAACCGCATAGGAATGACCTTTGAGCTCAGCGCGATGAACCTGTCCGATCGAGGCCCCCGAAGCGGCCTCTTGGGTGAAGGAGTCGAAGAGTTCTAGGGGCTCTTTTTGGAATTCTCGTTTAAATGTTCGGACGACGAGAGGATAGGAGAGTGGAGGAGCAGAATATTGCGCCTGGGAAAACTCTCGGGCATACGGTCCAGGGAGGAGGGTCTGATCGATGCTCAGCATTTGAGCGACTTTGAGTGGCCCCCCTTTTAGCTCCGCAAAGGTTTTGTAAACAGCGACGGCATTTTGTTCGTGGAGATCGGTCTTATCGTCGTTGCCGGTGATCGATTTCTTGCCGTAATATTTGAGATAATTCAGGCCGACTTGAGCTCCCGTCCCGAGGAGAGTGGCAGAACGACTGAGTCGCGAGGTCTGGATCGATTTTTGAGCCATGAATGAACCTTACTGAAAATGGATTCGAGCTACGCTTTCTGGGGGATCAAAAACTTTGCTAAATCAAAAGCGGAATCGATCGCCTGCGATTTCATCAGATCGAAACAGAATTTGACCGACTTTTCCCAATAAGCATCGGAACGTTCGAAGCCGCTGCTTTTATCGCGAAGATTGAACTCGATGAGCCCACGGAAGACCAGATAAAGCCCCTCTTTATAGAGCGGCAAGAGTTTTCCTCGATTCGCAATCTCACCGGTTTTTTTGCCGTGATCAACAATCCGTTGTGCAAAATCTTTAAAATGATCTGAAAAAGTATCAAGCGAGCAAGAGCCACCGAAGGGGGAGATTTTCTTAAAACGAAGGAGCATCGTCGAGCGGTAATCAAGCGATTTTTCAAGGAAGGCAAACCCGAAGACGAGAAGCCGTTGCTCGGCATTGAAATTGGCATATTCCTTGCCTGACTCGACGGATTGAATCACTGCCCCGATCATATTTCCCCAAAGATGGGATTCGACTGCTTCGAGAGTGGAGAAAGATTGAAAAAAGGTTCGCTCGGTAATCTTGAGGGATTTGCAGAATTTAGCGACCGACTCTGGAGCCTTTCCATGCTCGTTCAAGTAGTCTTGATAGGCATTGATGATCGATTGAGGACTATGAGCCGATTTGCTTTTTTTGATCATAATCAAGATCTTAGGGCGAGTTTTAAAATGTGCAAATGAAGAAACAATTTTAAAAATCGCTTCCTTTTATTTCCAAGCATTTTGAAGAATTTCCAGATTGCTGCGCATCCGCTTCAGATAGGCCTCTGCCTCAGACTCCCCAACCTCAAGTGTATCCAGCGTCGCAATCTTTGCTCCCGACTCTCGTGCAATCGACTGAAGCGATCGCTGCGAATACCCCGCTTCCACAAAGACTGTCTTCACCTGATGCTTTCGGATGAGGTCCACCGTTGACTTAAGAATTTGCGGGCTTGGGCTTTTAGAAGGAAAGTCCTCGATGCAGCCGATATATTTAAACTGATACCGTTGGGCTAGATAAACGAATGCATCATGAAAGGTGATCAGATTTTTATTTTTTAAACTTTCTATTTGTGTTTTGAACTCCTGATCCAGTTTTTCGAGTTCCTTAAAATATCGCCTGGCATTGGCTTCATAAGCGACTTGATTCTTTGGGTCGGCTTGGATGAGGCCATTCAAAATATTTTTGGCCTGTTTTTGTGCATTGATCGGATCGAGCCAAATATGCGGATTTTTCCCATCGCCGTGTCCTTCACATCCGTGATCGTCGTGAGAATGTTTTTCTTTATTGCGAGCTGCGGTGAGCTCGATGACTTGAGGATTTTCTAAAAGATCGATTCCGAGACTTGTATCGATGATGATTTTCTTCCCCCCTTTAAATTTCTCGAGCGGTTTATCCAGCCAACTTTCAAGCCCCACTCCGTTCATGATAATCAGATCCGCTTCGGAGAGCTTTTTAATATCGGAGGGCTTAAATTGAAAATCATGCGGCTCCCCCCCTGATTCGACCAGCGAACGGACCTCAGCAAGCTCTCCGGCAATCGATTTCGTATGGGCGTAGATCGGAAGGAAGGTCGTCACGACTTTTATTTTTTCCGCAGAAAGAATAAGAATCGAACAATGCCATAAAATGAAAGCCCATAATAATCTTTTCATAACGATTATCATGATCGAATTAACGGCGATTCACTTTCATGTTTTTTGGAACCCGCAAATAATAATTGCAGACGCCCTTCTCTGTTTTCCATCGAACTGAAATCATCCCCATCGGGGTCGGTATCGAGGCCGCTCCAAATTCAGTTAAAAATTGAGGACAAAAATCGATCGACTTCCATCCGGGGGAGCTCTGAACGATTCCTCCTATATTTTGAATGAAATGAAAAAGAGGATGCGCTGACCAAGCATGTGAAAAGCTTTCCTCCGCCACTATCGGAGAAAAATTTTCCCAAGTCGTTCCATAGTCGGCCATCGGCCCCCAATGCTTGCTAATAAAATTCACGACCTCTTTCCCGTATCCTAACTCTCTCAAAACGGTGAAAATATAGGTACACCAATAAGAGGAGGGCTTCGCCTTAAATTCTTTTGTCTCTTGTATAAAGGGCAACAAGATCTCTTCAACAACTGCTTTTTGAGAAAGCTTATCGAACCCTCCTGCCGTTAATGCCAATACCTGCGAGTGAATCGAATACTCCGTACTCTTTTTTCCTGAAGGCATGAGCCCATCACAGATGAGTCCATTGGAATGGATTAATTTCTCTAAGGCACTCCTTAAGGAAACGGCCTTGATTTGGCACGATCTTGCCCGTTTTTGATCTCCCCCCTTTTTATAGAGAAACACTAATTTCTCTAATGCAATCAAAAGCCATAGATTTAAAAGGGTCGGATGTCCCTCCCGTTGAATCTCCGTCCAATCTAAAAACAACCAGTATCGAGAATCATAGGAGACCAACCCGGTTTTCGAATCGGTCTGGTCTTCAAAATAATTTAAAATTCCATCCACCGTTTCCTGATGCGTTTGTAGGGGCTCCAATGATTCGGTCTGCCAATAGAAATCCCAAAGCGTCAAAATCCAAATCAATGAAAAATCAGGCAAAATGCATTGATGGGCAATCGTCGGGGCATGTCCGTAGGTCAATCCGTTAGGAACCCGTTGAGCCGCAAGCTGTGCGATTCCCCTCCGAAAAAGCTCGGTCCCCCCACTCAAATGAGTGGTATTCCATGACTGAACCCGAGCATCCCCCCACCATTGAACCTGCTCGCGCCAAGGGGTGTCCACAAAGGCGTCGAGACTGCAAACCTGTTGAGTCCAAGCACAAGCCTCCCAGATTCGATTCAACTTCAAGTCGGAAGTTTCAAAACTTCCTTTTCGCTTCAAAGGAAATAAGGCAGTCCTCAGCGAAACTTGAATCGCAAGTTCACTTCGATTTCCTCGAACTGTTAAGGTCATATAACGAAAACCAAAGGCATGATAAAAAGCGTGCCTATTGACCCCCTCCCGACAAATCATTCGATGGCTTAATGCGACGCGGCTATTGTTATCCGGAAAATATTGAAGCTCCCGTTTCTTTTCATCAATCGTCTCCGCATGAAGGGTATCGATGATCTCCCCTCCCTTTGCCCCTTGAATCTCAAGCTCGAGACTCCCGACGACGGTTTTTCCAAAATCAATTAAGTAACGGGTATAGCCGCTCGCACTCGTTGACGGAACCTGAAGCATTTTTGAATTTTGATCATCCAACGCAACGTGCGTCAGTCCCTCCCTCTTGAGCTGACGAGCGATATCCCGGACGAAAGGGGCATTGTTTTCCGATTTCCCTATTTTTATGCCAATGATGCACTTGGGAAAAATCGACTTCTCTTCTAAACGAGGGATTCCCCGCTCCTCAAGGGAGTACCACGGCATCGAGTTCCACGGCAAATGCGCAATCGGAGAATTCCAAAATCCACTCTCCACTTTCCCATTGATCCATTCAGGATCCTCCTCACGAAGATCAATCTGCTCTTGGGAAAAAAGTTGAACACTTACAGGAGCGGTATCCCGTTGGACCCCTGTTTGCCGGCGCGCCAGCCAGCTTTTATCGGAAACAACCTCTTTTTTACCACATCGCATCGAAAACAGAAGCCCCGCAAACCCCTGATGCAGATATTGAAAATTACTATACCCTGGATTATAGGCCCGGATCGAAATGATGTTATTCCCCGGCCGCAACCATTGTGAAACAGGAATCTCATCGTAAGGCCACGACTTCTGATACCCTCGTGCGGGGCCTCGTCCTACATAGTGTCCATTGAGATAGAGTTGGTACGACTGATCGGCAGTGATAAATAGGACCGCTTTCTTAGAGATTACCTCTAAATTGACCTCTTTCCTAAAAAGGGCATAGCCATTATGTAAATCCCAATGAACATTCTGAGGCCAGATCCAAAACGAATTTAAAAAAGGGGAGCTATTTATCTTCATATCACTATCTGAGCAAATAATTGCCTTTAACTCTCCTACTCATAACTCACTGAGAGATTGCTCACATAGGCACTGCTCGGAGAGTCAAAAAATTGAATATTTAAATATAAGACTGGTTTTGCCACACTAGCTAAGGGGACTTGATGCGTGGACTCCAGATCGAGAGCACCCACTGCGGAGCCTTCGTCGCTCTTAACCTCAATGTTGCCATTCTCAAGATCTAAAGTAAGGGTTACTATTTGAGGAAGCTCTGTATTATAGTTCGATCTCAAAGAGCGGTTGAGTTTAACTTGATTATTACCAGAACTAGCTCCAAGAGTAGTACTGCTCTCTTTTTTTGCTAAGTAAAGTAGTGCAGATATAAAATTATTTTTTTCCCAGACAACCGTTGGCCCCCTCCCAAATCCAACTGAAATCCATGAGTCTTTACTGTTGGCAGGCTTATCGGGAACCAACACGCCAGAGACGGTTTTCGTGCTAGAAAAATCGTCTGTTAAAACGACTTCTGCTTTTATATCTAAAGTGAGAAAAAACAAAAAAAGGAAGAAAAAACGGATCGCATTTCCGCGATTTTTAATAAAATCTACTTTACCGCTATTGGATTGATATTTTACGTTTTTCATAATTCGCTTTTTGGCCGATCACCGTTTTAATGGAGATGGGGGGATGACGTTTTTTAATTTGTTCTTAGCGTCTGCTTTTATTCAAAGTTCAGTGGAGATCAATATCCCAATGAACGATGAAGCGGAGTTCGACTGTAGTAGCCTTCGAGACATTTAATCAAGCACATTTTTGCTCACGCCTTCAATCCCCCCCTAAGTCGAGAGTCACGGGAAACGGCGGGGTTTCATCACCCCGCCGTTTCCTGAGACTCAGGCTTTCGGTTGGTATTTTTCAGAGGGGTGGGAAACCTTGGGCCACTTCGTGCGAGGAAAGGTTTTAACTCATTTCTTGCATTGGGAATGGATATACCTCGTAAACGATATCACCAAAATGGTGATAAAAACTGGAGGGGCACAGGCCCTGTGCCTCATCGGACGGCAAAGGCAGCCCCGACCTGTCGGGGCTGCCCCTCCAGTTCTAATGCAAGAAAT
>CAMCSM010000099.1 GCA_945877805.1 Methylacidiphilum caldifontis
AAAAGGGAAACCCTTGGAGAACTCTTTGAACGACTTTCGTCGGAAGCGAGCAGAACTTGAAGAGCCCTGTGCGAGAAATCCGCACGCAGGGATCTGTGCGGGGGGATCTGATGCCAGCGGCATCAGATTCCCTACCGCGATATTCGGCAATCCATTTAACCACGGATAACACAGATACCACGGATGGAAGAATTTATGAGAATTAACCTCCGTTTTTTCCTTCACCCAAAAGGTGAACATGCAATTTTTCCTAAACTGTTGGAAATCCGTGTGATCCGTGATATCCGTGGTTCAAACTGCTTTTTTTAGGTTAAAAGTGGGCGGGGAGTTAGCTTTCGTTTCGAAGGGCGCGCGAGGGGGGGATTAAGGCGGCTTGACGGGCGGGAATTACAGAGGCAAGGAGGCAGATGAGAAGGGCGGCAAGGGCAACGGAAAGGGAGAGAAGGGGATGATGGGCGGAGGGGATTGTCGGAAATTGATAGACGGAGGCCGCAAAGGGATCGGAATGAAAGGTTTGCTCAAGCCAGAGGCGGAATTCGTTGCGGTAGCGGAGAACGATTTGTGCTAACAGAACGCCAACACCAGAGCCAAGAACTCCTACCCATGCGCCATGAAGAAGGAAGATGGTGAGGATTTGACGGTTTTTAGCCCCTAACGCTTTGAGGAGTCCGATCTCTTTCCGTTTTTGAACCGTGAGGGTGATCAATGTGCTACAGAGTCCAAAGGAGGCGACGATCATAATAAAGAGCAGAACAAAGGTCATCACCACTTGTTCGGTTTGGATCGCATTGAAGAGGGGACGGTTTTGATCCATCCAGGTTCGGGCGGTCGCGATTTCACCATGTTGTTGATTCCATTGTTGCTTGAACTGTTCCGCGAGAAAGGGATCTTCGAGTCGGAGCGAAATTCCATGAACCCCTTCATCGATTCGGTAAAAGCGTTGTGCGTTGATCAAGGAGGTGATCATAAAATTGAGATCGTAATCGTACATCCCGGTTTGGAATATCCCTGTGACGATCATCTCTTGCGGCAGGAAAGCGCTTTGAGTTTTCGTCGCGTTTTTTTTCCAATCCCCAAGACTTCCGGGAGAGTAAATCAGAACTTTGTCGCCAATGGCGATCCCGTAGCGATAGGCCCATTCAAATCCAACGATGATACTGTTGCCACGGAGTTCGAACTCGCCATTGATGATTTTTTGTTTGAGCGGGAGGACTCGGTCTTCGCTTTCTGGATCGATCCCGCGAATAATCGGGGTGCTAATTTTATCACGAAACTCAGCGAGAACAGGGCCACTCACATAAGGGGTATAGGCAGTGACCTTTTTTTCTTGAGCAAGGATTTTAACCGTTTCTTCGGGGTTCATGACGCTTCCCTGCTTGGAGAGAACGACGTGTGCGTTGAACCCGATGACCTTGTCGCGAAGTTCACTCTCGAAACCTTTCATCACGGAGAGGACCACGATTAAGACCATGACGCTAAGGGTAACCCCAAGCACCGAGAGGACAGTGATCGTGGAGACGAATGTTCGCTGCGGCTTAAGATAGCGAACCGAGAGAAAATGTTCAAATCGCCCGATCATGAATTCAAATCTGTTTTTGAAGATTGAAATGATTGAGGATTCAACTTGCGGGTCAAGGGAATTGGAGTTTCGATCGGCTCCTCTTTTTCAATCTGAACACGCTCTCGTGCCTTGATGATCTCTTGATGGAGAAGCTGTTTCTCCGTGCCGATATTTTCCGGTTTATAAGGACAAAGCATCGCGGCCTCATAGGCCTCCATCGCTTTAAGCAGAAGACCCTGCCTCCAGTAGTGGGAGGCGAGCTCAACCCAGAAGTAACCGCTGTACGGCTGGTTGGTCACGGCGAGAAGATAGTATTGATAGGCCTCCATATAGCGCTCCATCAGATCATGCGCCATGGCGAGACGTACGGTAATGGTATCATCAATCGGATTTAACCGATGGGCTTTATCATACCAGTAGATGCTTTTAATCGCGAGGGGATAGCGAATCTCTTTTGTTATGTTTCGCGCCGCCTCTTGGCGATAGAGATCGGCTAGCGCGGTTGCGATCACCACTGACCGAGGATCGTTCTTTGCGCAGTTCTCGAGAATCTGGATCCGTTGCTCTACGGTGACAGAGCTTTCTTGGCGTTGGAGGCTCCAGAGAGGAAAATAGCCGCTGGCTGTTTTTTCGAGTTCGTAGATAAAGTAAGTGAGAATCAAAAGAGCTCCAAGGAGCGGCGCAAAACGGAGAGTTCCTTTTGAGCTACTTTCAACCGATCGATTGGTGAGTCGAAGACCGAGTCCGATCAGAGAAAAAGAGATTAAGGCATTTGCAGGGATATGGAGGTTGAAATCGAGAAAGGAGTGGATAATCAGCGCGGAGGTGACCGCCACCGCAGAGGAAAGAAAAACTCGATCGTGCCATTCCTCGGTTTGCCTCGGATGGCGAGAGAGCTTGATACTCGCCGCTATCACAAAGAGGAGGCAGAGAAGAAGCCCGATCGTCCCGTAATCGGCAAGAGTATTGGCATAGTCGTTGTGAGTGAAGACCGCTAGCGAAGGATAAGTGGCTCCTTGATATCGAGGATGTTCGTAGAGAAAGGTCGCGGGTCCTGATCCAAAGAGGGGATAGTCTTTAGCAATTTTGAGAGCATCCAGAAAGAGTTGGACGCGACAGTACTCTTTACTGACGAGTAAGGTTTCTGCATCAAATCCCTCGGTGAGGCGGCGGTTAAAGTCTTTATTCGAATAGATAAAAGCTCCTGCTCCTATTAAAAGAAGGAGAAAAAAGGAGATCGGGATCCATCGCTTGATTTTTTCTAAGCGCAGCGAAAAAAGCATGATCGCAAACAGCGCAAAAGCCATCGCGACCCAACTTCCTCGTGAAAGAGTGAAGCCAAGGGCGATCACCATCGGAATGGCGGAGTATAAAGTAATAATCCGGACGACCCAAGAAAGATGAGAGAAAAAACCGATCGAAAGAGCAATGGAGATCGTGACGACTAAGAAGTAGCCAATATGATTGGGACATCCATAAGTTCCCGTAAGTCGTGGGGCATAGTAAACATGGAAGGTCTCACCAAAGGGTCGAAAATCCATATTTCCCTTCAGAAAAAACCCGAATAGGGAGACTCCTAATCCTGTTGCGATGAGAAAATATAAAATCGTCATTCCTTGAAATCGACGATGGATTCCGTAACGAAAGGTAAAAAAAGTAATCGCATAAGCGATGACCTTAAGCATTTCGAGTCGACTGTCGTATTCGATCGGAGAAAACCAAGAGCACCCGACCGAATAAAGGGTAAAGAGAGCTACTGAGGAGTCGATCAGGTCCGGTTTCCATGTTCGATGTCGTAGATCGATAAAGGCACGAAAAAGTCCAATTCCTGCCACGAGAGAAAGAATAAAAAAAGGGGGCAAAAAGATCCAAGGGCGAATCCCTCCGAGAACGATCGGACCGACGAGCAGGCTGACGAGCAGTAGGATCAGCTGAATATAAGGAAGTGAGGAGGTTTGGCGCATAAAATAAAGAGCGAGGGATTAAGCGATCGGGGGGCTCTTTTGACATTGGGGACAGATGCCAAAGAATTCAAGTCGATGTGAGAGTTTCGTATACCGTTTTTTTGTTTGAAGCTTTTTTTCCATCTCAAAAAGTTCGCACCCCTCAATCGGCTCCACTTTTTGGCAGGAGCGACAAATAAGATAGTGATGGTGCCCTTCGTTAATCTCGTAACGGATCTGGCTATCTTCCCAATAGTGCTGTTGGACAAGATTTTTTTTCTCGAGAAGTTGAATGAATCGAAAAACCGTTGCAAAGTCGCTCCCACTTTTTTTTACCCCTTGATGAATATGAGCGAGGGTATGGGGTCCCTTTTTTTTACGTAAAAAATCGACAAGAGAAAGACGTTGGTCGGTGACTCGAATTTCGTGGAGTCGAAGCCACTCCTCCGCACTACAATTAGAATGAGAGAGGTGATCTTCATGATCGCAAACATGAGCCATCTCAGGAGAGTATCAATCATTTGAGCGGATGCAATCTTGCAGTTTTTCTGATTTCCTGAGAGATTCCGTCGTTATGAGTAAATCGGATGTTATTGAGATTTTAGAGGAAATTGCCGTTTTGTTGGAGTTGAAGGGGGAGAACCCCTTTAAGTCCCGTGCCTATTCGCAAGCGGCACGTACCTTAGAGCTTTTATCGGAAGATCTCGGAGTCTTAATTCAGGAGGAGAGATTAGGGGAGGTGAAAGGAATTGGAGCTGCGCTTCAGCAAAAAATTACGGAGCTCGTGACGACGGGAAAGCTGCTTTATTATGAGGAGTTAAAGGACTCTATTCCCAAGGGGATGTTGGAGATGTTAAAAATCCAAGGATTAGGGCCGAAACGAATTCGACAGCTTCACGAAAAACTAGGGGTCGCTTCGATCGCTGACTTAGAGAAGGTCTGCCAAGAGAATAAAGTCTCGGAACTCGCAGGGTTTGGAACGAAAAGTCAGCTCAAACTTTTAGAGGGGATCGAGCAGCTTAAATCGTTTCAAAATCAACACCGTTTTGGAGATGTGATCAACCGAGCCGAGGAAATTCAAGAGGCGCTTCGTCAACATCCGGAGGTGATTCGGGTGAGTATTGCCGGCAGCTTACGTCGCTCGAAAGAGGTCATCAAGGACGTCGATTTATTGGTCTCCTCATCTGATCCCGCCTCGGTGATGGATTATTTTGTCTCTTTGGAGGGGATTGTTCGTGTGACGAATCATGGGGAGACGAAATCGAGTGTGATCTTTGAGGGGGGGCTTCAGTGTGATCTCCGAGTCGTTCCCGATGCTCAGTTTGCCTCGGCACTGCATCACTTTACCGGAAGCAAGGAGCATAATGTGATGATGCGACAACGGGCGATTGCCCAAGGAAAGAAGATGAGTGAATGGGGGCTTTTCCAAATTTCAAAAGTCGGTGACGAGGAAACAGAGACCGCGATGCTCGTTCGAACCGAGGAGGATCTTTTTAGAGAGTTAGGGCTCTCTTATATTCCTCCAGAACTTCGCGAGGCTCAGGGGGAGATCGAGGCGGCCGAAAAAGGAAAGATCCCGCGACTGATTGAGTGGACGGAGCTTCGAGGCACTTTTCATAATCATACGACCGCCAGTGATGGCAAGAATACGCTGGAGGAGATGGCGGCGGCGGCCCATGAGATTGGGCTCGAATATTTAGGAATCGCCGATCATTCGAAGTCCTCCTTTCAAGCCAATGGACTTTCCGAGGAGCGACTCTTGAATCAAGTCGAGGCGATTGAAAAATTAAATCTCACTTATAAAAACGAGGGCTTTAAGATTTTCAGTGGGATTGAGTGTGATGTGCTCAAGGGTGGGGAGCTCGATTTTGAAGACTCGGTTTTAGCAAAACTCGATTATGTCGTTGCCTCCATTCACTCCGGATTTACCGCAACAGAAGAGGAGATGACGGCACGGATCATTCGAGCAATGGAAAATCGTTATGTGACGATGATCGGGCATTTAACCGGTCGCCTGCTGTTGCAACGGGCTCCGTATGCATTGAATATTCCGAAGATTTTAGAAGTTGCAGCGGAGAGCGGGACTTGGATTGAGTTGAATGCGAATCCTTATCGTTTAGATCTCGATTGGCGTTGGTGGCGAAAGGCCCAGGAGATGGGGGTGAAATGCGTTATTAACCCGGATGCGCATCGAACAGAACAGTTGGGCTATCTCAAGTTAGGGGGTCAGATTGCCCGCAAGGGATGGTTGAGAAAGGGGGATGTCATCAATAGTGAGTCGCTGTTGACGATGGAGTCGCTACTACAGAGAAAGAAAAATGGGGGTTGATCTTTAGTTTTAAAACCAATTCATACAGTAGACCTTAAAACAAAGGCAATTTAAATCAGTAAAGCTTGACCCCTTTGCTGAGCGAGTTAGTCTCTACGCCCTTATGAACGTGACTATTGAAGATTTATCCTCCTGTCGTAAACGCCTCAAAATTGAGGTCCCCTCTGATCGTGTAAATGCGATGTTTGATGAGGTTTCTGCTGACTTTCTTAAGTTCGCTCAGATCCCTGGTTTCCGTGCTGGTAAAGCACCTAAACCAATGGTGCTCAAGCGTTTCTCTAAAGATATCGATGAGGAAACTCGCAAGAAATTGCTTCCCAAAGCCTATTATGATGCGGTTGAAGAGAAGAAGTTGAAGGTTGTGAGTTCCCCGCAATTTGAAGATGTTCGCTACCAACGCGGCTTGACGATGAGTTTCACGACGACGATCGATCTCGCTCCTGAATTTTCGCTTCCTCAATATAAAGGAATTGAAATCAAGGATGAGGCGGTTGCAGTGACCGAAGAGCAATTAAATAATGCCGTGAAGTCGCTCGTGGTGATGCGTTCGACTTTTGAGACGATCCAAGGACGTCCTGTCCAAGCGGAAGATTTTGCGATCATTACTTTTGATGGAACGATCGAGGGACAATCGATCAAAGAAATCGCTCCGACTGAAAAGATGCTTGGAGGAGCTGAAAAGTTCTGGATGCGTGTGAACAGTGCGGAATTTATCCCTGGTTTTACCGATCAGCTGATTGGAATGAATGTGGGAGATAAGAAAACGATTTTGATCGATTTCGCTCCAGATTTTAGGATTGAGATGCTTGCGGGAAAGAAGGCCTCGTATGAGGTGGAGCTTCATGAGTTGAAGGCTCAACAGATTCCTGAAATGACCGATGAACTCGCGATTGAGCTCGGACAAGAGAGTGCTGCAAAACTTCGTGAGACCGTTCAGAAAACATTAGAGCAACAAGAGCAACAACGGATCGAAGGAACGCAAACCAACGAGATTGTAAAAAAACTCCTGGATGCCGTGACTTTTGATCTTCCTGAATCTTGGGTAAGCGATGAGACGCAAGATGTGGTCTATCAAATTGTTTCTGAAAACCAAACACGGGGCATTGCTCAAAACGTGATGGAGGAGAAGAAGCAGGAGATCTACGACAACGCTTCTAAAACCGCAAAAGAGCGAGTGAAACTTTCTTTCATTGTTCAAAATATTGCCGAGAAGGAATCGATCAAGATCGAAGAATCGGATATGATGGCTGAGGTCGGACGGATGGCACAAGCCTATCGGATGCCGATGGATAAAGTGGCTAAGCGGATTTCAGATCCTCAAGTTTATTACTCTGTTCGTCGTCAAATCTTGACCCGCAAAGTCCTCGACTTTTTGAGGAAAGAGGCGAAGTTGGTCTGATCGGTTAAAGCTTTTTTCCCCGAGAGATCTCTTGAAAAAGAGAGTCTCTTGGCGGGAGAGCGAGAGGGTGAGGATGATTTATGATGATAGAAAATAATATTTATGTCCCTTATGTCGACGAGCAAACTCCAAAGGGGGAGCGTCGTTCTGATATTTTTACCCGACTTCTTAAAGATCGGATCGTTTTTATCGGTTCTTCGATCGATGATAACGTGGCGAATGTGGTCGTCGCTCAACTTCTGTTTCTTCAAATGGAGGATCCGAAGAAGGATGTCAGTATTTATATTCAATCTCCGGGGGGATATGTCTCCGCAGGGCTTGCGATTTATGATGCGATGCAGTTCATGACCTGTGATGTATCGACCTATTGTATCGGACAAGCGGCGAGCATGGGAGCGGTTCTTTTATCCGCAGGAACCAAAGGGAAGCGTTACTGTCTTCCAAATGCCAAGGTGATGATTCACCAGCCCCTCGGCGGCGCTCGGGGTCAGGCCTCGGATATTATGATTCAAGCCGAGGAGATTCTTAAAACAAAGCAACGCTTGAACGAGATTTTAGCCTTTCATTGCAGTAAAAAGATCGAAGAGATTGAATTGGCTACCGATCGTGATTATTACATGACGGCCCAAGAGGCCAAAGATTTTGGAATCATCGATGAGGTGATCAAATCGCGAAAAGAAATTAAGTCGTAATGGTTTCATGAGTAATATCAGTTTGAGCTGTCGAAATCTGGTGAAATTCCTCGGAGAAGAGGAAAATCGGGTTCAAGCACTCAAAAATGTTTCCCTCGAGCTATCGAAGGGAAAAGTTTACTCGATTGTGGGGCCCTCTGGCTGTGGAAAGTCCTCGTTGCTTTATCTTTTGGGATTACTCGATCAGCCAGATTCAGGGGAGATTTATATTGGGGAGAAACAGTCGGCACATTTAACTGAAGATGAAGCGACTCGGATTCGGAATGAGCATCTTGGATTTATTTTTCAGTTCCACTTTTTATTAAAGGAGTTTACGGCAGCCGAAAACGTCATGTTACCGATGATTCGACTCGGAAAACTTTCTGATGGGGAGATGAAAGCGAGGGCTCTTGAGTTGTTAGAGGCGGTTGGAATTGGTCATAAGGCCGAGCGTCGCGCGAATCATCTTTCCGGTGGAGAGCAGCAACGGGTGGCGATTGCTCGTGCGTTAGCGAATCAACCCGAGATCATTCTTGCCGATGAACCGACAGGAAATTTGGATAGTGCAAATTCGGAAAAAGTTTTTGAGCTTCTGAAACGTTTGGCCCATGATCGAAAGATTACGATCTTGGTGGTCACGCATAATCCTGCGATTGCGAAGGCCTCTGATATTGTTTTAGAGATGCAAGATGGACGTTTTATATGAGTAAGTTCCTTTTTTTTTCATTGGTTTTGAGCGTGCTCTACGCAGCGGAGAGTAAGGACTTTACTTTCTACTATCAGAACGCCCTTGTGGCTTATAAAAGCGGTGATTTTGTCGTTGCCCGAACAGCGGCTTTGGAGGCAGGAAAGTTAAAAGCGAACGATTCTCATGCTTCTGTTTTACTGGGAAAAATAGCGCTTGCTCAAAAGAACTATGGAGAGGCGGAGAAAATATTGGCTCCTTGGATTCAAAAAGAGCCTGATTTAGCAATTTTAATGATTCCTTGGGGAGATGTTTTAGTTTTTACAGGAAAGCCTGAGAAGGCTCTTGAATTTTATGACAAAGCATCGGTTCAAGAGGGGAGAAAGCCGGATGCTTTATTGAGAAAAGTCTATGCTTTATTGAAGAACAAAGAGTTAGGGGAGGCAGAGCGTGGTGTGGCTGGAATGGATGGGTTTAATGATAAGACTCCTGTCTATTATTTTGCCAAGGCAGCGGTTTTGGAGGTCTCAGGCAAGAAACAGGAGGCAGAGGTGGTTTTGAAAAACGCTCGGACTCTCTATGGGGAGAGCGTTTATTTGGAGTATTATCGGGATTACCTTTGGTTTGTTGGGTCGGTTACAAAGTCATAATCGGGAGCGATCCCGCACGTGAGGGATCACACAATGGGACAAAACCGCCGCCGATGAAGACAACCGAACCGATTACGCAGCATTAAAGGCTGAATTTTGGCGACGAGAGGATGTGGCGATGAACTTCATATTCATGAATTGAAGGCTCTTGATGAGGAATGTCGTGGAATGATTTAAAAAAGATCCGAATGAGATCCAGTCCGCTCGAGTCGTAATTCCTCATTGGAAATCATATAGATAAGAATCCAATCGGGCTCGATATGGCAATCCCTCCGGTTTTTCCAATCTCCGATTAAAGGGTGATCCTTGAATTTAGGGGGTAGTGACTCTCCTGATACCAATAGATTAATGACCCCTTTGATCTTATTGAGGCTTTTTCCTCTTTTGATCTGTTTTTTAATGTCTTTCTTGAATTGAGAGGTCTGACTAATTCTCATTGTTCCCAGGAAGAATAAAGTTCTTGAGTCGATTGAAAGGATTCAATCTCCTTATTCTTATCGCTTTTGGAAAGTACAGAGGCCGTCAGTTTATTGGGGACTCGGAGTTCAATTGGAAACTCCTTGCGAATAGCAATTTGGCGATAGAAAAGACGAATTGCCTCGGTCGGAGTCATTCCGATTTTTTCAAGAATAAATTCAGTGGTTGTTTTTGTTTCTTGATCGATCCGAGCATGAATAATAGCCGATTGGTTCATGATTAAATGTATTACGTTTGATACACATGTCAAATAAAGAGTAGCTCTCAAGCACAAATAAATGAAGAGGATCACGCAATGTGGCAAAACCGACGCAGATGAAGACAACCGATCCGGTTGCGCCGGCATCAAGGGATGAATTTTGGAGGCGTTGAGGAGGCCCGATGGCGTAATCCCGCACGTGCGCATAGGCGTCAACCTAACACACGAAAAGACAATTTTTCACCGCTGAGTAACCCCGAAATAAGTCCGGGGCAGGACGGAGGACAACGGAGGGATTTTTTGTTTCTGTTGCAAGATTTGAAATAAATTGCAATAAGCATCTATTATGATGACTTTAACATTAAGCACTGGGCTTTCCTCACTTTTACGGACAGGGGGCATGAAGGTTTTTAATTAGTTCCTACAGTTTGTTTTTGTTCAAAGCTCAGTGGAGATAAATATCCCAATGAACTGTGAAGCCGAGTTCGATTATAGTAGCCTTCAAGATATTCAAACA
>CAMCSM010000100.1 GCA_945877805.1 Methylacidiphilum caldifontis
TAAGATGGTCCCCATTCTTCGGCCAATAGTTCTTTAAAATAAGCTATGGTGGCTGGGACTGAAGGAATCTTAAGCGAATCGTTTAAGATATTCAAGTTCAATTCGTTGATCATTTAAATTTTTGCTCTGGAGTTGAAGGAACGAAGTTCCTCGGAGCGAAGCGCAGAGGGACGCAGTGACTGAAACGGAAGAGCAAAAATAACGGTTTGATCTCCCCGTTCTGAGTTTATGAGTTGGTTGTATTTTCATGCGGCCTTTTCGAGAATTTGTGTCTTTGTCACGATGACTTCACTCTCAGTTTGATGGACGTAGGAGGGGGTCAAATTTCCGAGATTTTGATGGGGTCTCCAATTATTGTATCGATTAAACCACTTTTCCAATCCCGCCTCCAGCGCGGGCAAAGTGGCATGCTCACGAAGATAGATTTCCTCGTATTTAACGCTTCTCCAGAGTCGTTCGATAAACACGTTGTCCATCCATCTTCCTTTGCCGTCCATGCTGACTTTAATTCCTCGATTGATCAGTTCTTTGATCCATTCTTCAGAGGTAAACTGACTTCCTTGATCGGTATTGAAAATATCAGGAAGCTTCTTGGTTTGTGCTATCGCCTGATTCAATGCCTTCAGGCAAAGATCCACATCCATCGTATTGGAGATCGCCCAACCTAAGACTTTTCGTGAATACCAATCCATGACCGCACATAAATAGGCATTTCCATGGGGCATTGGCACATACGTAATATCCGCACACCAGACTTGATCGGGTCGGGTGATCTCTAAATTTCTCAGTAAATACGGATATTTTCGATGGGCTTGATTTGGTATAGTCGTTCGAGGACGACACCAAATCGTTTCTATCCCCATATGATGCCGAAGTCTCCTGAGACGCTTGCGATTGACGAAGATTTTATAATCTCTCTCCAGTATCGTCACCAGACGTCGTGTTCCCAAGCAGGGATCAATCAGATAAACCTCATCCAAAAGCCTCATTAGTTTCCGATTCTCTTCGCTCTCCTCCACAGGCTCGTAATCCAACGAAGAACGAGAGACTCCCAATAGGAGACATTGCCTCCGAACGCTCAACTTAGGGTGATCTTTTTCAACCAACTCGGTGCGCCCTTTTACAGACCGAGTTGTTTTGATTTTTTTGTGACAAAATCCAGTTCAACCGTCAGTTCCCCGATCTTGGCTCTTAACCCCTCTCGCTCCTTCTCAAAATCCGTTTCGGGACTTCCCGCTGCCCCCGACGTAAATACGCTAGGAAGTCGTTCCAGCAGGGTCTTCTTCCAATCCGAGACCTGCACCGGATGAACCTCGTACTCCTTCGCTATTTGTTGAATTGTTTTTATTCCCTTTATCGCCTCAAGGGCAACTCGGGATTTAAAGGTAGAATCGTGTCTTCGTCGTTTTGCTTTCATTTTAGTGGCTCCAGTTTGAACTTTTGTTCGTCCCTTGACCACCATTCGATAGCTTAACCACTGGTCTGAATTACGGGGACCACCTCAGAATCCTCCTCTCGCTTACTCCTCATCCCAAAAGCAAGACGGGAATCATCCTTAAATCAACCTGCTTGGGTTTACTGCTTTCAGGTCCTGTCCTTGGTGAAGGATTTATCTGTATTTTAATGGCGGCCCCCTTGTTTTTAGGCGTAGGACTCCTTATCGGTCTCATCAAGGATTCTATCGACAAGAAAAAATCAAATAATGTGCTCAAAAGAGATCACCTCAAAGCATTTCTTCCCATCCCTCTATTACTTCTTATGAGTCTTGAGGGAACAAGCCCTTATTTAAGTTTTTCAAGAAACGAAGTCGTCTCTGTTACTCGTTCTCTTACGGCTTCAGTGGCGGATGTTGAAAAGAGACTTTCGCTTACTCCTAACTTCAAAACGCCTCCTTCTGGAATCCTTGGGATCGGTTTTCCGATCCCGTTAGGTGCCACCGGTGAAGGATTAGCTTTAGGAGATACACGGATTGTTCATTTTTCTGAAGGGGAGGGACGTCCCCCCGGCGATTTAAAATTAAAAATCACAGAGCGCCATGACGGCTTTGTTCGATTCACTGCTGAAGAAGATACAAGCCACATCCCCCACTGGCTCAATTGGACCGCCTCTGAGGTCAGCTGGATTGCCACGAGCCCTACATCTGTCGAGGTCACATGGACGATACACTTTGAACGAAAGCTTGATCCCGCTTGGTACTTTAGTTGGCCACAAAGAATGGTTGTCGAACAAGCCGCAAATTATCTAATCCAGACGAGCGCAATGCCGTGACTCTATTTTCCGAAGTGGGACTGATTCGATTTTCCTCTCTGCTCTGGCCGGCAATCCTCCTTGTTCTGATCGTTTTTTGGAAACCTCCCAGTAAACGTCTTGCAGGTGCGGCCTTGATTTCAACACTTTGGAATCTGTTTTCACTTTTAATTCTTCATCTGATTGCAATTCATCAACAGTGGTGGAGCTATCAAGCTCATACAGGGTTATTATTGGGAATGCCAGCAGACCTCCTGCTTGGCTGGGCCTTACTTTGGGGCGCAATCCCAGTACTCGCCTTTCAGGATAAACCGCTCTGGCAACCGTTAATTCTCGCTTTTGCTTTAGATCTACTTCTCATGCCGTTCTGCGCTCCTGTCGTCATTTTAGGGAATTATTGGCTATTAGGGGAAGGAGTCGCGGTTCTTATTGTTCTGATCCCCAGTTTAGTTCTCGCTCGATGCATCCAAAATAAAGTCTCTCTGATACTTCGAACGATCCTTTTAGTCATCGGATTTACAGGCTTTACCCTCTTTTTCATCCCCTCTCTGATTCTCGAGCAAACGGGGAACTCATGGAGCTCTGCATTAGCGAGACACTATCAAACGACGGCGATTTTTCTTCAAATCATTTTCTTGGTTGCAGCACCGGCATTAAGTGCGGTCCAAGAGTTTTGCAAATATGGAGAGGGAACTCCTCTTCCCTTTGATCCTCCTCGACGAATGATCACCAGTGGACCCTATGCGTATATCGCCAATCCAATGCAATTTGGATTTATCCTTATCCTTTTCATTTTTGGATGGTGGACTTCCAGTCTATGGATTTCCCTAACGCTTCTTTCTGTCCTTTGTTGCTCCAGGATTGCCGCTTGGCAAGAAGAGGAAGAGCTTAAAAACCGCTTTGGGACCGTCTGGACATTATACCGATCGGAAGTCAGGAATTGGATTCCCCGCTGGCGTCCCCGAATTCTTTTTCCCTGTAAAGTCTATCTTTCAAAGGAATGCGCCCTCTGTTACAGCCTCCTTCAATGGCTCCAAACACAAAATCCAACAGGGCTAGAAATCATTGCCGCAGAAAAACATCCTACAAAAGATTTAAGACGCATTACCTACGAAGCCCCAGGCTGGTCAGAAAGTGGGGTCCTTGCCCTTGCAAGATCACTCGAACATATCCATCTAGGATGGGCTTGGATCGGCTGGACCATTCGACTTCCAATCATTCACTCCGTTATCCAATGGCTTACTGATATTTCAGGGGGTGGAGAGCGAGAAATCAAAAGAAAATGATCAACTCTATTTATCCACTTTTCCTTTTTTTCTGGTTAGGACATTAAGATACGTCTCTAAACATAAGTGAAATAGGGGTACTTGTTCCCGCTACGTTCCCACTTTGAGGTATTTTGAATGGGTCAATTTGTTGTAACTACCTATGGGAGAAGGAGAACTGCGGGCAGAGGGATTATTTTTCATTGGGAATGAAAAATAAGAACCGATTCAAAGAATCGGGGATCACAGGACGTGATCCGAGCGAGGCGGGAGCCGAGGGAGTCAACATGGAGTTGGAGATTAAAGTGAGGGTTGAAGTAATCAAAATAATTTTTTAGAGAAAATGCGGGCAGAGGGAATCGAACCCTCATGTCTAGCTTGGAAGGCTAGCGTTCTACCACTGAACTATGCCCGCTAAAAATGGTTCGGTTAGATAAGCGAACTGTGTTAAAAGAATCAAGTCCTAAATCCTATTTATTTATTTCTCACTTCCTCTTTCAAAAAAAGAGCTCGGAGAATCTCAATCGATGATTAGCTCTCTCTCTTCTTCCGCCCGATGGTCTTGCTCGTGGTCTCAAAGTTCCTTGCCATCTCTAATTCCTCTTTTTTGATGACAGAAAAAAGGACGGCTTGTTCGCCGTAGGTCATCCAAGGTCCAGAGGGGACTTCGCTGTCTTCAACAAAACGCCAATCAGTTTTATCAAGCCCATTGAGTCCTAGGTAATCTTGAATCGCGGGAGAGACATCGAGTCCTGCACCGTTAAAATCGACAGGGCGGGCATTTCCAAAGACATACTTGGCATGGTCGGTTCTCAGGGGGCCGACATCTTGCCATTGGCCGTAAGCGATCTTCCCGGCTTTGTTTCTGATTTGAATCCATCGGCCTTTACATTGGGAGACCCACCGCTCTTTTGAATTAGGGGCTTTGTACCAAGGAATAAATTTGCGTGCTAAGTCAGGGTACTTGAGGTCATTAAAGGGAAGGGCGATATAAAAGGGATTTAATGTTGCGGCAAATTTTTTAGGAAGGAGTCCTGATCTCTTATTGGGATCATCATAGCCCCCATAGTTCTCTTTCCAGTCAGCATCCCAAGCGCTTTGGACATTCGTCGTTGAGCTAATCGAGGTGCAGCCTTGACCAATCCAAAAAACGGTCGTGACGATCTCCTTTTTCCAGGGATAAGGGGAGGGGGAACTGATTTTTGCCTCACTGGGCCCCTCAGCGGAAAGGGATGTAGATAATACGCTAATAGCTGTAAAATATACAGTAAGCCTTTTTATGTGAGCAAAATAGGTCATTGGAGTGAGATCTTATTTTGATTTTGTAATTTGTCAATAGGAATAGCCTGTAGTCCTTGATAGAGAACGGTTAATATCATGGATGATCTATTTATCTCAATTCCTTTTTGGTGATGAGTTGAGAGAGTGGTCTTGAGATTTTTTTTAAATTGATCTTTTCCCTTTTAAAAAATTAGTTCATAAGGAGGAGTTGGGTTGAGGAGTTCTTCTCTAAAGGTAGCACCTCTTGAGGTTTTTGCATTTTAAAATGCTTTAATTTTGAGTTGTTTTGAGAGCTAATGGGTGATTGAAAAATAAAAATTCATTTTTTGATTAAATTACGCTTGCACTTTCAAGTTGAACTCCTACGTTTACCGTTTTCTCAAAAATAAGGAAAGATAACTAGGATCAAAGAATATGAGTAAAGTAGACATTAAAGAATTAATGGACGCAGGAGTCCATTTTGGGCATCGCACGGATCGTTGGAATCCAAAAATGAGGCCTTTTATTTTCGAAGCGCGCAATGGGATCTATGTGATCAATTTGAGCGAGTCGGCACGCCAACTCGAGCAAGCGCAGGAATTTCTTCGCGGCATTGCCTCTGAGGGAAAACGAATTTTGTTCGTTGGTTGTAAGAAACAAGCTCAAGAATCAGTCAAAGAATTTGCGACAAAGAGTAATTCCTTTTATGTCTCTGAGCGTTGGATGGGGGGAACATTAACGAATCTCACCACCATTCGTCGCAGTGTTGCTCGCATGAAACAAATTGATGAATTGGAAGCCAAGGGTCAATTAGATAAAATGCCAAAGCAAGAAGTTGCGGTTCTCCGTCGTGAGTCGGTAAAGCTTCATCGTAATTTGGACGGGATTCGCGAGATGGAACGTCCTCCTGCAGCATTAGTGATCGTCGATGTCGTTCGTGAGCACATTGCCGTGGCAGAAGCAAAACGTTTAGGGATCCCTGTGGTTGGCGTTGTCGATACGAATGCCGATCCAGATCTCGTTGACTATCCGATTGCTGCAAATGATGATGCGATTCGCTCGATTCGAGTAATCCTTGAAACATTGAGCAATGCGATTAGTTCGGCCTCAAAATCAGGTGGAAAGCGTGGCGCTAAAGGTGCTGAGTCGACTCCTGAAGAGGTTGGCGTTTCCGCTTAATGCGGAGAAATTACAATTTCAGACGGGAATAAGATTATGTCAGAAGTCGTTGTAGGTGCGGATCTTGTTAAGAAGCTTCGTGATAAGACCAATGCGGGGATGATGGATTGTAAGAAAGCTCTTGCAGAATCTAAAGGAGATTTAGTTGCGGCTGAGGAGTGGCTTCGTAAGAAGGGGACTGCCA
The DNA here is from genome assembly GCA_945877805.1 of Methylacidiphilum caldifontis. Lineage (GTDB taxonomy): Bacteria > Verrucomicrobiota > Verrucomicrobiia > Methylacidiphilales > CAMAQI01 > CAMAQI01. Next base: position 6,136 of record CAMCSM010000100.1, read on the forward strand.
CCGCTTCTAAAAAAGCCGATCGGGATGCCAAAGAAGGGGTGATTGCCTCTTACATTCACTTTGATAAAGTGGGGGTTCTCATCGAGATTAATTGTGAAACCGATTTCGTTGCGAAGAATTCAATTTTCCGTGATTTCGTTCGCGATGTCACTTTACAGATTGCAGCGGCGAGTCCTCTCTATGTGCTTCGTGAGCAAGTGCCTCAAACGCTTGTTGATAAGGAAAAAGAGATTGCAGCGGCTCAAGTCATTGGGAAGCCTGCTAATGTTGTGGATAAGATTGTAGCGGGGAAGATCGATAAATTTTTCAGCACAGTTTGTCTGCTTGAGCAACCTTTTGTAAAAGATCCCAATGTGACGATTAAAGATTTGCTGACGCAAAAAATTTCGGAACTTGGTGAAAATATTTTAATCCGACGTTTCACCCGTTTTCAAGTCGGTGAATCTCTTTCATAAGGAGAGTTCATTGCTTCGATTTTAAAAGGCGATCAAAAATATTTGATCGCCTTTTTTGTCTTCCGAAAATGGATAATACGGGTTGATTCTTTTGATTGATCTGTTAGATAAAAAGTACGTTTTTTTATGCAAGTATTCATTTTCTATTTTTTATCGACCTTGGGATTGGCCGGTTTATTAGCCCCCGTAGGCTATTTTATTTTAGATGGAGTGATCAGTTATCCTTTTTATCGATATATCAATCGATCCCTCATGATTAGTGCGATCCTGATGTTATTTGTCTTTCGGCATGGCTTTCGTCTTGAGGCTCGCTGGAAGTCGTTAGGATTTGATTGGGAGTTTGATACACTGAGACAGATCTGGTCAGGGATTGTGATTGGGGGAACCTCGATAGGGTTTGTTGTCGCCGTCGAATGGATGTTTGGAGTAAGGCATGGGGGGGGATGGGATTTATGGAGTATTGCAACAGCGGTATTTCAAGGGATTTTGATCGCCCTTTTAGTCGCTCCCTTAGAGGAATTTATTTTTCGATGGATGATCCAATCCCGTTTAACTCAACCGCTCCAAGAGTGGAAAGGGATCATGATCGGCGCCTTTATTTTTGCGGTCGTTCACTTATTTAAAGTCCCTCCTCAATTTAAGCCGATGAGTGTGGAGTGGTATTCAGGGTATCAAGGGATTTATTTAATGTTCGGACCGCTTTTAGATCTTGAAGACTACGGCATTAAATTAATTTCCCTCTGGCTTGTGGGGATTTCGTTAGGGATTTTAGTGCTTCGAACGGGAACGCTTTGGGCTTCGATTGCCTTGCATGGGGTTTGGATTTTTGTGATTCAGCTCGCCTCCAAGTTAACGGTTATTCCTCCGGGAGTGGAGTCATTTTGGCGTTCTCGTGATATTATCTCGGGAGGAGCGACGATGTTTACGTTGGCGATTTTTACGGTGATGATATGGGTCTTTTATCCACGTTACACAAGAACTTAGAAATTGTTTCTGAATTTATTTTTCCCTCCGTAGAGCCGTGGCGTGAAGGAAGAAAAATAGAGGGAGCTTGTTGTCAGCGCTGTGGATCTCCTTTTGAAGTTCCTGTTTCGATTCCGATTCAAGAGTGTGCGAATTGCAATGGAATTCCGTGGCATTTAGATCGAGCCTTTTCCTGTTATTTGTTTGAGGGGGATCCACGGAGATCGATTTTAGAGTTTAAGTATCATCGCAAGTTCTATTGGAGGTCAGTGCTGGGAAAAGTTCTTGTTGAGGGCTATCGGGACGGTTTTAGCGGAGTGGCGTTTGATGCCTTGGTGCCGGTTCCGCTTCACGAGGCAAAACGACGCGATCGGGGATTTAATCAGGCGGAGGAGTTGGCTTTCGTTCTCTCCTCCCGTGTTGAGAAACCGGTTTGGAATTGTTTAAGTCGGCCACACGAAACGATTTCTCAAGCGATCCAGAATCGAGAGAATCGATTAAAGAGTCCTCTGGGTTCATTTCAGATGATGAGGAGGTTTGACGTACGGGGGCGTTCCCTGCTAATCATAGATGATGTATTAACAACAGGAACGACTGCGAATGAGTGTGCTCGGGTGCTGCGCGAAGCGGGGGCTCGGTATATTGCGGTATTAACTGTGGCGAGAGGAGTAGGATCATGATCAAGCGTAAAGGAATTCCGGAAGGTCTTTGGACAAAGTGTGAGAATTGCCAAGAGATGCTCTATGCCCAAAAGCTGCAGGAGAATCAGTCGGTATGTCCGAAATGTGGTCATCACCATTCGATTGCGGCTCATGACCGTCTTCATTTTTTGTTAGATCCGGACAGTTTTCAGGAAATGGATGAAACGATGGAAACAATTGATGTGCTTCAGTTTACAGGGACTGCCTCGTATTCCGACCGATTAAAGTATTATCAAAAGAAATCGGGGATCAAAGAGGCTCTGGTGAGTGGTTTAGGTAAAATCGAATCGATTCCGGTTTCATTATCGGTGATGGAGTTTGCCTTTTTGGGGGGGAGCATGGGATCGGTGGTTGGGGAGAAGATCACAAGATCGATTGAGATGGCGACGCAAAAGAAACTGCCTGTCATTATTGTTTCTGCTTCTGGAGGGGCGCGGATGTATGAGGGGATGTTGAGTCTCATGCAGATGGCAAAAACGAGCGGGGCCTTATCTCGTCATGCGGAAAAAAAACTTCCGTTTATTTCTATTTTGACCCATCCGACGATGGGGGGGGTAACCGCCAGCTTTGCCTCTTTAGGAGATTTGATTCTTGCTGAGCCGAAGGCGATGGTCGGCTTTGCGGGGGCACGGGTGATTAAGGAAACGACCCTTCAGGATCTTCCTCCTGGGTTTCAGACCTCTGAGTTTTTGTCGGAGCATGGATTAGTGGATATGATTGTGCCACGACTTCAGATGCGCTCTGTTTTGGCAAATCTTTTGACTTATTTAGGTCATTCTCCAGTCCTCTAGGCAATGGCCAATCGGATTCATTTACTGACGGAGTTAGTTGCCAATCAAATTGCAGCTGGGGAGGTGATCGAGCGTCCTGCTTCTGTGGTGAAGGAGTTGGTTGAAAATGCGATTGATGCCAAGGCGACTCAAATCGATCTTTTGGTTAAAGGGGGGGGGCGCTCTCTGATTCAAGTGACCGATAATGGATTTGGAATGAGTCGCGATGATGCCCTGCTTTGTTTGGAGCGTCATGCGACGAGTAAAATTCGTTCGGGGGATGATTTAAAATCACTTCATTCTTTCGGTTTTCGTGGCGAGGCGATGCCGAGTATCGCTTCCGTTTCTCATTTTCGTCTCAAGACCTGTGAACCGGAGGCCGAATCAGGAACAGAGATTGTCGTGGATGGGGGAAAGATGATCTCGGTTCAAGAGGTGGGGATGGCGAGAGGAACTCAAATGGAGGTTCGCTCCTTATTTTATAATCTTCCTGCGCGTCGAAAGTTTATGCGTACTGAGGCGACGGAGTTGGCTCATGTGCAACATCAGGTTATTTTATCTGCGCTCTCTCGCCCTGAAATTGGATGGCGTCTGATTTACGAGGATCAAGAGCCGAAGATTTGGCCGACAGGTCAAGATTTGCAACGTCGATGCGCTACGATTTTTGGTCCGAGCTGGGTGAAGGAGATGATTGCGATTGATCATCGCGGAGGGGGATTTCGGCTCTGGGGGATTTTAGGTCGACCTGGAACAAGTCGATCCAATCGTGCGGAGGAATTTTTCTTTGTAAATCAAAGGCCCGTTGACTCTAAAGCCCTTCATTATGGGCTTATTGAGGGTTATCATAATAGTTTGATGAAGGGCCGATATCCGCTGTGTGTCCTCTTTTTTGAAATTGATCCCTCTGAATTAGATGTGAACATTCATCCTGCGAAACGGGAGATTCGTTTCCATCAAGAGTATGCGGTACGTCAATTTGTCGTGGAGGCGATTCAGAAAACGATCGGTGGGGCGCAGGCGGGGCCGGTGCCGATTTATACCCCCCTAGTCCCTGCGAAGGGGACGGTTTCCAGTCTGACTCAAATTGAAATTCCGGCGAAAACTCCTGAGGAATGGGTCCGACCGCTGCATTTGGATTTACAAGGGGAGAGTGCCCCTGCGGCTTCGACTTCGTCATTATCTTCGGCATTTGAAAGCAGTCGTCACTCCGATCCGGTTCCGTTGAGAGAGTTATCGATTCGAGTTCATGGATGCGTCGGGGGACTTTATTTAACGGGAGAATGTCCTGAAGGGATGATTCTCATTGATCAACATGCTGCGCATGAGCGTGTTTGGTTCGAAAAATTACTTCAG
>CAMCSM010000101.1 GCA_945877805.1 Methylacidiphilum caldifontis
ACAAATCCAAAAAGAGATCGAGAGCTTCAATGAATTTAAAAATCTCTCACAAACTCTAATCGACTTGTCGCTCGAACTTTCAAAATTGAAAATCAAAAATAAAATCGAAGATTTGCCTTGAGAGTGGGCGAGAACTCGCCACTCTCAAGGAACTTTGATTAATCAGCGTGGTTTTTAAAATATCGTTAATCGTTCCTGACCCGGCAGCAATCGAACCCTCCGTCGGATTGGAATATAAAAAACAGCCACTCCACAAAATAATCAAAAAAAGGGAGAAACCTAATTTTTTGTTGTTGAGAAAACGGGCTTTCATAAATAATTGAGAACTTAAGTTAACTTACTTTTCCCTTAGGAAATTGCAATGTTTTTCAGCAATTCCGAAAACTAAAGTTTTCGGAATTGCTGGTATAAGGGAGAGGTCATGGACATTCTCCGAGGGGTTCTGTTGCCAAAAACAAGAACTGTAACAAAGAGAAGGAGTTGGATAGGGTTTAAAAATGAAGAATCCGTTTAAGTGGCGCCACTATTTACCCGAAATAATTATTTTATGCGTGAGATGGTATCTGCGCTATCCGTTGAGCTATCGCCAACTGGAGGAAATGATGAAGGAACGGGGCCTTGAGCTGGATCACACGACCACTTTCCGGTGGATCATTTGTTATTTCCCCTTCACCCAAAGGGTGAGTCCCATTTGGAGGGGCACCTCCGAAAGCTTTCGGAGCTGTGCATCCCGGGACGGGGAAGGCAGCCCCGACCTGTCGGGGCTGCCCCTCCATTTTAACTGCCGAATTTAGGGTCATGGATCGTGGAGGGGATTCCAAGAGCAATCTGTCTACTTTTAATTTATCTTATTTCAAAATAATCCTCTTGAGCTTCACGTTCAAGGGGACTCAAGTCGGATATAACCCGCACAAGCCCGGACGACCCAATCATACGTATCACATCTACTGGATTGCTGTGTAGATTTTAGACATTTCGCAAAAGACCAAAGGCTGATGGCATCCTGCGATGAGTTACTTTGGATTCATCAAGCTTAGTCCCATCAAACCAACAACAACATTTTGGGATAAAGTCTCCAAAGTAACTTCCTTCAATTTGACCCCCTCGCGCAACTTCCATCCGTAAAGCATCGCACGACATTCGGTCCCTAACTGAACCATTAAGGGAGGGGTATCCCCCAAAGAAAAGGCTTCACGAACCGGATTGTAGTCACATATACCAACGCGACAAAGGTTCCGAAAATTAAACGGAGGAATCAATTCAAGACGCTCCTCTATCCCATCTTCGTAACGAAAACAGAGAACGGAATTTGGAATCCTCCCCTCATTGGGAAAAGTAGAGCCAGCAATGAGTAACCAGATCGCCTCTGCGCTTTGACCAACTGGTAACGTTACTTTGGCAGGCCAGTTATCCCACAACGAGGTAAAAGCGATGTTGCGAGCTTCCGTCGGCACAGCGAACGGTGCCCCTTGTGGAGTCATCAGTACCCCATTTTTCAGTAAACTCGCTGCAGAGCCGAACAGATTTTCAAGACCGATCTCTGGTGCTTCATGATTAAAACCTAACATGGTCCATAATTGATAACCGTTACGAGCAACCCGTATGCTTGTGGTATTCGGACGAGGAGAGGCGTAGTCCTGCTTGAAAATCGTGCGAAGATCGCCGTTAGCCACGGAAGTAATCTCTAAGGGCTTCCACGTCGCTTGTGGATCCACTTTTCGCAAATTCTTGACATCACTCAGACGTTTCTTCTCAGGGTTCGCTAATTTTATTTTCCACACTTTCCAATACGGAACCTCTGATTTCACAAGCCCCATGACGGCATAATAACCGGCCTCCTCAGAACAGCGCCCAACGACCTTACTCATTTCGATTGTTGGCTTCACAAAAAACCCTTGATCATCATCAATCTTTTCAATCGGACCCTCTGCCAATAAGGTAAATTCCTCCCCAGAGACCGCTTGTAATGTTTTCTCCATTACCGGTTTTTGACGACCTTCAAGATTAAGTACTACTTCCACTTTTGTTTCTTTACTCTCCTTAGGAATACGAATCATCACCATCCCATAGCCATACCAAGGCTGCAGATTCACTTTCACCGCTTGACCATTCACCGTCGCGCTGAGGAGTCGTTTAGCATAAATGGGGAGTCTCAGAAGCATTTCAGCAGGAGTCTTGAGCCCAATCTCATATCGATCAACGTTTCCTTCACGTTTAAATTTTAATTGATAGGAGTCCATTGTTAGACTCGCATGATCCCAGTCCGTAGGAAATGATGGCTGTATTTTTACTCGCCCGTTTGGGTAGTCAGGAACATAGCCAAATAATCCCTCAACGGTTGCCCGACAAAACTGCGTCAGGATATCAGCGAAATCAATACCGCACTTCGGATTGCTCAAGCCCCCTGGGGATCTAGAATTTGTATTCCCATTATAAGGAATAACAGTGTCAATTTTTCCGTAAGAGGCAATAGGCTGAATTCCTCCATAACCGCTCTCCATAAATGCGGCTTTTAATAGCTTATAGCCGGCATCCGATTGACCCATCTGAAAATAAGTTAAGGCAAGCTGGAAATTGTCGCCACCATACAACTCCCGAACGCTATAGGTTGAGGGAACCCAGTTGGAGGTCACACACATTTCTCCCCCATGCAAAGGAATACGCTCTAATCCCCACTCCGTGAAGTGGAGTGTTCGAATTGATTCTGCGGGAGTCGCTATCCCTAAATCGATCGGCAAAAATTGACTATAGAGCCATCCATCCTCGTTGACTCGCTTATGACCTCCTTGCTCAAGATAAGAAGCAAAATGGCCCTTTCGCTTGACCCAAAGAATATCATGTAACGCTTGATCAATTTTTTTTGCCTGAGTCCTGTGTCGTGCCTCCCCCTCCTTGTCTCCTTTGCGTTGGCACATATCTGCCGCGGCGAGAAGAATATTATAGGTATAAGCACTTTCTTCGACAGATCCCCCCCCATTGTAACCGACATTATCAGTCGGCCATAGGTTAAGGTAACTTTCGTAAAGACCATCATTATCTGGGTCAAAGCAATCTTTCACCCACTCTAAATGAAGTTCATAAGAGGGCAACAAGAGCGCCTCTAATTCTGGATCCGCCGTATGACGCCAAGAGCGGACAAGTCCATCCATAAACTGAGTCTGAAAATTGTAATACGACATATCGATGGCAATGCGACCTTTACCATAAAAACGGGAATCTTTTACCTGTTGGGTCCCCCCTTTATGCTTAGGATCTGTCTTTGGAATCGTGAGAGGTGAGCTTTTGATCATCGTTGGAAGATAATATTTAGCCTCCTCTTTAACTAATTGATTCCAACCGAAGGCAATCGCCCCATCAAGCATTCGCCACCCTGGCATTTGAATCCGCCACCGCGACCCTCCGTGGACGAACACAGGGGCGACGTGGAGACCATAAGCGGCAGTACAAGAAGCTCCCACCATCGCATTGAGATACGAATCAGGACTTTCTACAACCGCCTGACGACCAATCTTAGTCGCATTCTCCCAACCATTATTAAAGGCAGTTGCGGGCGTTTCCTGAATGCTTTGATCAAATTTGCGTTCTAGGGAATCAAGCTGCTTGGGGGTTAAAAATTTGGCTCCGTCCCAACCTTCATAAATCGAATACGGCCGATTGGTGATCGTATCTAAATATAACGCAAAGTGAATCGGGTTCAGTGCAGATAACTTCATCCTTGCGCACACCCCTTGATCTTTGGGTTCATCCTTTGGTTTCAATAAATCCTTCACCTCGGGAGGTCTTACATTTCCGTCCATTTTTTTAAATGTTACAGGCACATCAAAACGTCCAATAATTCGTAGTGGAGGAGGGCTTTGGATGTACTTCGCAGGATCGATCAATTTGATATCAAACCCCACATTCTCAAAACTCAGTTCAAACGGAGTATTCTTTTCATCCGCTACGGTATTTAATCGGCCTCCACCAAAACAACCAAAAAGACCTGTGGCAGTAAAACACCTCCCGTAAAACCACAATAACTCATCCTCTGGAGTCGCTCCCTCTGAAGTAACGCGCACAACAAAGCCAGCACGTGTTGCCATCGTCGTTGCACTCATCTTGATCTTCAAATCTGAAAATCGTTCATCCGTGAGTGTCCATTCAATCCGTCCTGGGAAGTATTCTGATTTTATTTCTTTAAAATCATGTAACCAAACCGTCTCTTGACCACGATGCAGCGCGATTTCCAGTTGTCCAAAGCTTCCGTTCCAATCGATAGTGCCTATTCGCGGACGATCCCCTGTGTAAATCGTAGGAAATATTTTATTGCAGTACAAAGGCCTATTGTAATCGTTCCTCGATCTTTCAGTAACAATCGCCTCCCCTTCTGGAAAATAGAGAAATTGATCCGCAGAAAAGGAGTCAGACTCTGCTGCATGACTCTCAGAATTTTGCAAAAGACAAAGTGCGATCAAAACAAAGAGGCCCCTAGAAATAAAATTCATCGAGAATTCGGAAAAAACAGGGCTCTTCATAAAAAATTCAGCTTCTCGATATTTTTCATGGATGAATGATGTATGGAATTTATCCATTGGTCAACTTAAAAACGGCAGTTCCCCTGCCGTTTTTAGGTTCAATTTCATTTGACTAGGAAAAAATTGATTGCTATTTACTAGTTATTATCCATGATAAAAATTTACAATATTCTCATAATCATCTCTATGACGATGATCCCCATTCTGGGAGCTTCATCGGATATGTTGGCGGGTCAACTTAGGTGCGAATATCTAGTGAATCCATTAGGGGTCGACGTGGCGAAGCCGAGGATGAGTTGGAAGATTGAAGCGGGCTCTCAGAATACAGAATCGACCGTCAGAAGCCTGAAATAGACGGCGTATCAGATACTCGTCGCAAGTTCGGAAGAACTACTGAAGAAGGAGATGGGCGATTTGTGGGACAGCGGAAAAGTAGAGAGCGAGCAGTCGATACAAGTGGCCTATGCTGGAAAATTGTTACAGAGTTCTCAACAATGTTTCTGGAAGGTGAAAGTATGGACGATGGCGAATACGGCGTTTGGAACTCAGAGTGCGGAATCAGCTACCCAGACCCCTGAACATACCCTGAGTCGCTCTTCCGCCTCTGAGTGGAGCAAACCAGCGTTCTGGTCGATGGGGTTGCTGGATCCTGCTAGTTGGACTGCGAAGTGGATTGCCCGTCCGTTGCCAATTTCGGAGAAGCTTTCTCATCCATGGTTACGTCGTACTTTTGAGTTGTCGACCGTGCCTAAGAGAGCGGTCTTGCATATGAATACCCCCTCTTGGTATGAGCTATATATCAATGGGCAGAAGGTAATGCCATATGTCTTGACCCCTGGAATTTCTCAGCACAATAAACGGATTCTTATTAACTCGTGGGATGTCACCTCATTTCTGAAACAGGGCACAAATTGCATCGCTATCTGGATGGGGCCAGGTGTGTATCAGCCGAGGACGGGAAACTCTCATAACGGTCCCATTCTGCGTGCCCAGCTCAATATCGATTTACCTAACGGCGACCGGCAGGTGATCGGGACTGATTCTGGTTGGCGGTTCAAGGAGAGCTGTATTTCGCAGATTGGTACATTTACATGGGGTAATTTTGGGGGGGGAACGTTTTGATGCACGCGAGCATATTGTTGGGTGGGAGCAAACTGGCTTCAATGATGCGGATTGGTTGAACGTACGCGAAATACAGGCTCCGAGTGCTGTCTGTTCGTGGCAGGCCTGCGAGAGCTCCCGTCTCAGTAAACCGATCCAGCCTGAGGAAATATATGAACTCGACAATGGTAAATGGGTTATTGATTTTGGCCGTCCCCTCACCGGTTGGATGCAGTTGCGTATGCGTGGCCTTTCTCCTGGGCAGGAAGTCTCCATCATTTACGCCGATTTGAACGACAACGGAAGAGAAAGATCATTGGCCTTCGGAAAGGATTCCGATGGGTTCCAGAGTTTCAGTCAGCAGGATATCTATATTGGCACAGGCGGGAAGGAGGAGAATTTCTGTTCTAGGTTCAATTTTCATAGTTTTCGATACGCCGTGATTAGCGGGATTTCCAGTGCCCCGAGGACAGAGGATTTTGCAGCGATGATGATTGAACCAGAGCTCGATTCCTCGGGGGAATTTTCCTGTTCCAATGACCTTTTTAATCAGATTCACGAAATTACGCATTATACCTTCCGCACCCAAAACCCGACGTTGTCTCTTGGGGCTGGGGAGGCTCGTGAAAAATCGGGCTACGGGGATGGCGGAGCTCATCTTTCTGGGTATCTCTACAACTTCGGCTGTGCAGCGAACTTTCGTCATGGCTGGTCAACTGGCGCGATACCCAGCGCAAAGATGGATGGATACTAAGCCAGAGCGTGAATTGTATAATAACTGCTATCGGGTTATCCTCTGGCAGCAACTTCAAGATTATGCTGATCTCCTAGTGCGAAGCGATGAGTCCAAACACTGCAGGGATCATCTTGCCCGCATCCGTCTATTGATCCACAAGACCTTCTTTGAGATCGGATCTGGACAGTATTCCTTTAGGTCGAACAAATGACGGTAATTAGTTTTTTAAACCCAGAAGTTTTTTTAAAAGATATGGTAATAGCTAAGCTAATATGACCATTATAACATTTTTTATAATTTTATCTTGCGGATTTATTTTTTCCCGCAATTATCCGCGTTCTCATGCCAAGTTTATCCTCATTCTCGTTATTTGCTGAAGCGGGCCTTCCTATGGCTGCGCCGGTGCTTTTTAAGCTTTGGTTTATCCCTGTGACGAATTCGATGGTACTCGGTTTAATGGTTACTTTATTGCTCATCTTTTTTGCACAGCTTGCAACTCGTGATATTCAGAGAGTTCCTGCAGGACTTCAAAATCTATGGGAGTGGGTCATTGAATCATTAGGAGGGTTATTAGAGTCGATTCTTGGACGGGAATTAATGCGTAAGACTTTTTGGTATTTTGCGACCGTGTTCATTTTTATTTTAGCCTGTAATATTTTGTCGTTGTTTCCTGGAGTCGGAACAGTGGGTTGGGGGCATAACGATGAGCACGGACATTTTGAGATGGTAAAACCGTTGTTTCGTGGTGCGAATGCCGATGTGAATATGACGATGGCGATGGCTCTCTCCTTTTTCTTGATGTGGCTGATTTGGTCGATCCAATCCAATGGAATTGGGGGATTTTTACACCATATTTTCGGATCGAAGGCGGCGCTTCCAGGGGTTCTCGGTGTGTTGATGATTTTCATCTTTTTTGCTGTCGGTGTTTTAGAAGTGATTTCGATAGCGGTTCGCCCCGTGGCACTTACTTTCCGACTTTACGGAAATATTTATGGGGGAGAGGCGATGGTTCACGCAATCGAGCATATTGCCGGGAATTTCGCCTTTATCGCCTTGGTTCCTGTCTATTTATTTGAATTGATGGTAGCACTCGTACAAGCTTTGGTTTTCTGTCTGCTTACGGCCGTATTTACGGGGATGATGTGTAAGCATGAAGAAGGTCATGGCAACACTGGGGGCCATCACTAAAATAGCTTAACTCTTCTGATCCTGTTCGTTCGGGAAGGATTGTTAGAAACACTAAAAAAGGATAAATATATGACACCTATGATTGCTGAAATTACTGGAAATATTCAAGTGGCTGCCGCCGCAATTGGTGCGACCATTGGAGTTGGTCTTGTCGGGATGAAGGCTGCTGAAGCGGTCGGACGTAACCCCGGCGCTGCAACACCCGTTCTCGTTCAATCCCTCATCGGAATGGCCTTGGCGGAAGGTATCTTCTTTGTCGCATTTTTCTTAAAATAAGTAATTCACTTCCGCCTCTCTGTAAAAAGAGAGGCGGAATCTATCCCCATTGTATATGATTCAAACACTTCTTTTACTCGCCCAAGCCGAAGCACCGTCAGCGGAACAAGTCGATATCATGACCACTCTTGGAGTGACGAAATCCGGCCTGTTTGCGCAAATTTTTGTTTTCCTTCTTTTGGGATGGCTTCTTAAAAAATATGCTTTTGGTCCCATCCAAGATATTTTAGAAAAGCGTCGCATCGAAATAGCAGAAAGCCTTTCGAATGCTGAAAAAATAAAAAAGGAACTTTCAGAAGCTGAATCAATTCGTAAGGAGTTGATCAAGAAAGCTCAAGACCAAGCCTCTCTGATGATCTCTGAGGCACAAAAACGAGCCGCTGAACAAGGGGAGAAAAAACTCCAAGAAGCGGTCGCTGAAGCAGAAAGTGTGATTCGTAAAGGTCGCGAATCGATCGCTTTGGATCGAGTCAAGATGCTCGCGGAACTTCGCCAGGAAGTCATCGCGCTTGTCGTTGATACCACCGCCAAAGTGACCGGAAAAGTGCTTTCGATCGAAGATCAAAAACGTCTTAAGGAAGAGGCCGTTAAGCAACTTGCCGCTTAATCTCTCTTTAAAAATTTATTTATCATGAAGATCAACCGAGAAGCCCGTCAGAATGCGAAGTCGCTCTTGAAGCTTTGCTCCGAGAATGGAGCCCTTCAAGAGGCAAAAGTTCGTCAAGTCGTGAAGGCGATTGCCGACAAGAAGCCTCGTGGCTATCTCGCTATTTTGACCCGTTTCCAAAAATTGATCCAAATTGAAGTTTCCCGTTCCACTGTGACGGTTGAAAGTGCTGTGGAGCTCTCTGATCAGGGAGCCTCGGTTTTTCAAGCGGTGGAATCTCAGTTCGGTCCCTCTAGCTCCAAACATTATCGGGTTCTTCCTGATTTGATTGGTGGCCTTCGGATCACCCGTGGAAGTGATGTCTGGGACGGTTCGGTAAATGCCCGTCTCAACGCCTTAAAATTGAACAGTTAAATTGTAATAATCGTAAATAAGTCACCCAACAAGAGAACATGATATGAGTACTATCCTCGACGAAATCAAAGGTCAAATTTCTAACCTAAAAACCTCAACAGGCAAAGCCAATGTCGGTATTGTCCGTGAAGTTTTCGACGGAGTCGCTAAGATCGAAGGTCTTTCCGATGTCGCCTTAAACGAAATGATTGAGTTCTCCAATGGAGCTAAAGGGCTTGCGTTGAATTTAGAAGAGACCGAGGTCGGAGCGATCATCATCGGTGACTATCTTGGAATTAAAGAAGGGGATGAGGTTAAAACTACAGGCAAGCTTCTCTCGGTTCCTGTCGGTAAAGGTCTTCTCGGACGTGTGGTCGATGCTTTGGGAAATCCCATTGACGGCAAAGGACCGATCGAAGCAACCGCTTTCTACCCAGTCGAAAAAACAGCTTCTGGCGTGATTAAACGTAAATCAGTGAGCCAACCGGTTCAAACTGGGATTATGGCGATCGATGCGATGATTCCGATTGGCCGTGGACAACGGGAATTGATCATCGGAGATCGTGCCACCGGTAAAACAACGGTAGCGATCGATACGATTATTAATCAATCGAATATCAACAAAGCCAACGAAGGGAAAGAAGGGTTCCGACCTCTCTATTCTATTTACGTTGTTGTCGGACAAAAGAACGCCAATGTCGCTCGTGTCGTCGGTGTTCTAGAGGCAGCAGGAGCTTTGCAATACACGATCATTGTCGTGGCGACCGCTTCTGAGTCGGCGACGACTCAATATCTCGCACCGTTCTCCGGTTGTGCGATGGGAGAGTGGTTCATGGATAACGGCCAAGATGCCTTGATCGTTTATGACGATCTTTCCAAGCATGCCGTGGCTTATCGCCAAGTTTCATTGATTTTAAAACGTCCTTCCGGTCGTGAAGCCTATCCTGGAGATGTATTCTATCTCCACTCCCGTTTGTTAGAGCGTTCGGCTCGTGTGAACGAAAAGAACGGTAACGGAAGTTTGACGGCATTGCCGATCATTGAAACTCAGGCGGGTGATGTCTCTGCTTACATTCCAACAAACGTGATTTCGATCACTGACGGTCAAGTTTATCTCGAAACCGATTTATTCTACCAAGGAGTTCGCCCTGCGATCTCAGTGGGTCTTTCGGTCTCACGTGTCGGATCCGCCGCTCAAATTAAGGCGATGAAACAGGTCGCGGGAAAGATCAAAGGAGAGCTTGCCCAGTTCCGTGAATTAGCGGCTTTTGCTCAGTTCGGCTCTGACTTGGATGCCGGAACGAAGGCGAAATTGGATCGTGGATATCGGATCGTTGAAATCTTCAAACAGCCACAATATAGCCCGATTGCAGTCGAGATGCAGGCGGCGGTTCTTTGGACCGTTCAAAACGGATTCTTTGATAAAATCGAAGTTCCTAAGGTGAAAGATTTTCAA
>CAMCSM010000102.1 GCA_945877805.1 Methylacidiphilum caldifontis
AGAGCCGTTGAGTCCTTTGGCACATTCAAGGTTCATCTCCGCAATATCAAGATTGTTCAAAAGACCAGGAGACTGAACCCATTGATTGATCCGAAGGGGTGCGGGTTTGAGGATAAAATAGACCGCTACAGCAATCAACACCATGGAAGAAAACAAAATCAGATTTTGTCTGAACGTAGGTCGTAGAGAAACAACCCCCTCTCCTTCCGTTGGAGGGAAAGAAGGAACCGTCGGGTGCCTTTTTCTGCTTTTGGCCATAGTCCTTGAGAGTGGCAAATTCTCGCCCACTCTCAAGTAAGTTTACCTATTAGTTTTATTTTACGAAGCCCAGTGAGGAAAACGATACTTCTGATGTTAGTTGAATACTTTCTATTTCCCATGCCCAAAAATCTCTTCAACACTTGTCCTCAACCTTTGAGCAAGGGCAGCATTGTCTCACGCACTCCCTGTGCGATAGCACAAATCGAAGATTTGCAAAGGGGGAGCAGGGGTTTCGTAACGAGCGAAAGCGTTCAAAGGGGTGGGAAACCTTGGGCTTTACAAAATCCCCATTGACCCCAGTGCCAAACGATAATGGCTCAGCTTTTTTTACTATTTCTCGCTTTGCTCCAATGGGTTTTGTGCCTTCGCGAGAGGAAAGGTTTTAAAGAATTTTACACTACACTAGTCTCTCCGCCCACTCCTCTTGTTTAAATCCGACGACTCCGAAATCTTTTCCGATCACAAACGGTCTTTTGATCAAATTTGGAGTATTCGTAAAACTTAAGCATGCCGTAAAATTTGTCATTTGCGGTCTTTCGTCAAGTCCGATAAACCTTTCTTATGTCAAAAAATAAAAAAGCGATTGTGATTGGATCCGGATTTGGAGGGCTCGCCGCTGCGATTCGACTTCAAGCCCGAGGCTATAAAACTCAGCTTTTGGAAATGCGCGATAAACCAGGGGGGCGTGCTTATGTTTACGAACAGGACGGTTTTAAATTTGATGCCGGCCCAACAATTATCACCGCCCCTTTTTTAATCGATGAACTCTTTGCCCTCGCTGGAAAAAAAACCGAGGAGTATGTCAAAATTGTTCCCACTGATCCGTTCTATCGCATTGTTTTTTCCGATGGAAAATCGTTCAACTATACCGGCGATCACGAAAAGATGGAGGCGGAGGTTCGACGCTTTAATCCAGAGGATGTTCCGGGCTATAATCGGTTTGTCGAAAAAACGGAGCGAATTTTTAAACGGGCTTTTGTCGATCTGGCCGATAAGGCCTTCTCGACGATCTGGGATATGATCAAAGTCGCCCCTGATCTAATTAAACTCGCCTCCCACGAATCGGTCTACAAATTAGTCTCTCGTCATCTTAAGAGTAACTATCTCCGCCAAGTCTTTAGCTTTCATCCCCTGCTCGTCGGAGGCAATCCGTATCAATCCTCCTCAATCTACGGAATGATCCACTATCTCGAACGCAAATGGGGGGTTCATTTTGCCATGGGAGGAACCGGGGCGCTCGTCAATGGGTTCGTCCGACTCTTCCAAGAAATGGGGGGAGAGTTAAAGCTTAATACTCGCGTTGAAAAAATTATCGTCGAAGAACAAAAGGTCAAAGGGGTGATGGTCGACGGAAAACGGATCGAGGCCGATCTCGTCGTCTCCAACGGAGATACCGCCAACACCTATCGCAAGCTCATCGATGCCGCCTATCGTCCCTCCTGGACGAATAAGCGGATTGAGAAAATGCGTTATTCGATGGGACTTTTTCTGATCTATTTTGGAACCAACCGAACTTATCCCGATCTCGCTCATCATACGATTATTCTCGGCCCTCGCTATAAAGAATTATTAGATGAAATCTTCACCGCGAAAACGCTCGCCTCCGATTTCTCCCTCTATCTCCATGCCCCAACGCGAACCGATTCCTCATTAGCCCCCGAGGGACATGAATGTTTTTATGTACTCTCTCCGGTACCGAACCTGCAAGGGAAGATCGACTGGGAAAAAGAAAAAGAGGGCTATGCTCAAAAAATCTTGGAGTCAATCGAAACGCTCTGCCCCGATTTACGGAAGCATATCGTCACCCAACGAATCCTGACTCCCCTCGACTTCGAAAAACAGCTTGATGCCTACGCTGGCTCAGCCTTTCAATTCGAGCCGATCTTAACTCAAAGCGCTTGGTTTAGACCGCACAATAAGGCGGAAGATATCGAAGGACTCTACTTTGTCGGAGCCGGAACCCACCCCGGGGCTGGGGTTCCAGGGGTTCTTTCCAGTGCAAAAGTTCTTGAGGAGATTCTCCCTAAATAAAATAAAGGTGATTTTTAATCCAAACCCCCTTAACTTAATTCCAGATTTTATGCCTAATACCATCGCCCGATTCATCGATCACACGCTTTTAAAGCCCGAAGCCACTCTTGAAGATATTCTTCGTCTTTGTGAAGAGGCCAAAACACATCACTTTTATTCCGTCTGCATCCATCCCTATTGGATTGCTGATGCCAAAAAAGCCCTCCAAGGAAGCAGCGTAAAAATCGCAACGGTCATCGGATTCCCCCATGGAGCGACTCTTCCTCAAGTCAAAACATTTGAAACCATCGCCGCGATTGCCGCAGGAGCCGATGAGATTGATATGGTCATCAACCTCGGAGCAGCAGAGGAAGGTCATTGGAATTTTATCGAACATGAAATCCATAGCGTCGTTTCTGCAGCTCACGGTCGCCCCGTTAAAGTGATCCTTGAGAGCTGCCTCCAATCTCCCGAATCGATTCGTGAACTCTGTAATCGTGCCGTCAAAGCGGGGGCTCAATTCGTCAAAACCTCCACTGGATATCATCAAGGTGGGGCGACAGAAGAAGCGGTCAAAATAATGCGTGAAGCCGTCGGCCCCTCCTTCGGGGTCAAAGCCTCAGGGGGAATCAGAACTCGTGAAATCGCCGAAAAAATGCTCGCCGCAGGGGCCAATCGCCTCGGTTGTTCCTCCAGCCTCTCTGTTTTGCAATCGATCACCTCTGCCGTCGAACGTTCGAATTACTAACCGATCTTTTTTTACGTGATCTTTTAATTCAAACCCCCTACGTTTTCGGCATCTATTATGAGTCAATTAAAAGTCACTCCGTGTAAATCAATCCAAGCCGATCTCCGTGTCCCGGGCGACAAAAGCATTTCTCACCGCTCGATTATGTTTGGTGCTCTTGCGGAAGGGAAAACCCGGATCACCGGTTTTCTCCGCTCTGAAGACTGTCTTTGCACGATGCGAATCTTCCAAGCGCTCGGCGTCAATATCGAAGAGATTGATGCCCACCATCTTCTGATCGAAGGGTCGGCCAAAAAACTCAAGCCTCCCTGCGAAGCTCTCGACTGCGGAAATTCCGGAACCTCGATGCGACTGATCGCAGGGGTTCTCGCGGGACAAACCTTCACCAGCAAACTCTTTGGCGACGCCTCTCTTTCGAATCGTCCGATGCAACGAATTATCAACCCCCTTACCCAAATGGGAGCACGGATCCTTTCTCAAGGGGAAAAGGGTCGTCCTCCTCTGGAAATTCATGGTCAACTCCTCAAAGGAATCGACTACATCTCTCCGATTGCCAGTGCTCAACTCAAGTCGAGTATTTTACTCGCAGGTCTCTTTGCGAAGGGAAAAACAAGCGTCACGGAGCCGATCCTCTCTCGCGATCATACCGAGCGAATGCTGGAACATTTTCATGCGAAGCCACTGATCGAAAACCTCAAAGTCACTCTAAACGGAGAGACACGCCTCCATGCTCAAGATATTCAAGTCCCCGGAGATATCTCCTCTGCCGCTTTTTGGCTTGTGGCCGCTGCGGCCTCTCCCCACTCCAATCTGACGATTCGTGATGTCGGATTAAACCCCACGCGCACCGGAATCCTCAGTGTCCTCCTTCGAATGGGAGCCCAAATCCGTGAAAGTATCGAGACCTGTAACGCTGAACCATTTGGAAATATTCAAGTGAAAGGAGGGCATCTCACTGGAACGGTCGTCGAAGGAGAGGAGATTCCGAACGTCATCGATGAAATTCCAATTCTCTCCGTTGCTGGCGCCTTAGCCGAAGGGGAAACGATCTTCCGTAACGCAGAGGAGCTTCGAGTCAAAGAGACCGATCGGATCGCTGCCATGGCAGGAAACCTTCGTAAATTCGGAGTCGAAGTCGAAGAGTTCAAAGATGGAATGTGCGTCAAGGGGGGAGCGAAACTCAAAGGTGCCCATGTGAAAAGCTTTGGAGATCATCGAATCGCCATGTCTTGTGCTATTCTCGGCCTTTTTGCTGAAGGAGAAACGATCATCGATGATGCCGAGTGCATCACCACCTCCTATCCGACCTTTGAAAAAGATCTTCATGAAATCACCAGCAATGTCACTGCGAGCTTAAAGAAAATGGTCTCGATCGGAGCCTCAAAATGAGCCGTTCCATTGTCATTGCGATCGACGGCCCCGCCGCCTCAGGAAAAAGTACCGTCGCCAGACGCCTCGCTGACGAACTCGGATTTACCTATGTCAACACAGGGACGATGTATCGTGCTCTCACTTGGCAGTTTCTCGAGGAAAACCTCCTGATGGAAGAGGCCTCGATTATCTCCCGAATTCAAACCCTCCCCTTTGAGGTTTGGATCGATGGAGGTCACGTCGAAATGCGAATCGCAGGGGTCGATCCCGTCGAATATACCCGCGAAGAGCGAGTCAACGGATTCGTTCCCAAAGTCGCGACGATCCCCGAAGTGCGTCAAATCTTAACCGATAAAATGAGATCGCTCGCCAAACATTCCCACTTAGTCATGGAAGGCCGCGATATCGGCTCCGTCGTCTTTCCGCAAACGCCGTACAAATTTTTCATCGATGCCGACGAAGAAATTCGAAATAAACGCCGCAAAGCCCAAGGGGAAATCGATGAAATCCAAAGCCGGGACAAAATCGACTCCTCCCGAAAATCGGCCCCCCTTCAAGTCGCCCCAGGCGCTATTCGAATCGATACCAGTCACATGAATGTCGATCAAGTCATGGAATCGATCTATAGCGAACTCCCCAAAATGGGGCTCGTCCTTGTTTAAAAAAAACTTAAAAATAGTCCTTACCCATGTATAAACAAGCGTTCACAGAACTCTTCAAAAATCGGAGGGTCATTCACTTTTTCACTCCCTCTGATTCAACCCCTGCTTGTTTATTATGAGACCGTGGTACTGGCTCGCTTGGTCCCTCTCCGGGACGTTTTACAAATCGATCTGCCATGCTGAAATCCAAGGTCGTGACCTTCTCCCGAAAGGAAACTTTCTCGCCGTCTCCAATCATCTCAGCAACATCGACCCCCCTCTTGCCGGTTGGGCACTCGAGCGAGAGGTCTACTACCTCGCCAAAAAACCGCTCTGGGATAACCCAACCCTTGGCAAATTGATCAGCAGCTTGAACTCCATTCCCGTCGATCAAGAGCGACCGGATATGACCAGTCTCAAAAAAACGATCAAAGTCCTCCGCGAAGGCCATAACGCGATCATCTTTCCAGAAGGCTCTCGCAGTATTGATGGAAAACTCCAACCGGGACAACCCGGGGCAGGACTCGTCGCCTGCAAAGCGCAAGTCCCGATCGTTCCAATGCGAATCTTCGGCACCTTTGAGGCCCTTCCTCCCGGAAGCAAAAAATTCACCCCGCATCCGATTCAAGTCGTCATCGGAAATTATTTTCTTCCCCCCGCAGAAGAGGTCGGCAAAAAAGATAAAACCCTCTACTCCGATCTCAGTAAACGGATGATGGCGGAAATCGCCGCCCTCGAATGGAATTCCGGCGGGAACGAAAACAAACCGATCATCTAACGCTCCCGAGAATAAACTTACGTGAGTTGGAGTTTTTCAATAATGTATTGATTTAAGCTTACCCCGTTTTCCTCTGCCTGAATTGATATTGCTCTATGGAGGTGAGAATCCACTCGGACAATGAATTTTCCACTGTATTTCTTACGAGTCACTTTTTCCGGTTTTTTATGATCTTTTAGTTTATGATCTAAAACATCCTCAACAGCTAAGCAAAGATCCTCGAATACCTTAACAGGTTCGCTTCCATGAACTCCTCCCCCGAAAAGCTCAGGGCATCTTCCAATATAAACCTTATCCTCATCGCTCCACTCCACGAACTTTACGTATTTTGAGGCGATTTTTTTAATTTCCTCTTTATTCATTTTTGACTCCTTTTCTTAGCTTCTTCGATCTTATTCAAAGTCTCTTTTTCTTGATATCTATGAGCATCGCTTCCTGATTTTCCACTCATCACCATCACCACTCCAGAGGAGTGAATCCATTTACGATGCGAGCCTTTTGCTGGGTAAAAAACAAATCCTTCTTTTGCCAGTAGGCTCTCCAATTCTCGTACCTTCTTGGGCATAACAATACAGTATCATGATACTATATTGAGTCAACTGCCGAATTTAAAATCATTGATCTTGCTCTTTGGTCAGAACTAATTAGTGCTTAACGTTATGTTCACGGGACTTGTTGAAACTCAAGGAACGATTCTTCAACGAATCGAATCCCCTCAAAGCGTTCGTCTCCGACTTCAGTCGCTGCTTCCTCTCGAAGGAACCGGTGTTGGCGATAGCATTGCGGTCAATGGCTGTTGCTTAACCGTCGTTGAGATCGAAAATCAAAACCTCACTTTTGATATCCTCCAAGAAACCGATCAACGCACCAACTTTAAATCCCTAAAACCAGGCTCTCTCGTTAATTTAGAACGCTCCCTTCGCCCTTTAGATCGAATGGGAGGCCATTATGTGACGGGTCACATCGACTGCACCGCTCAAATCCTCCGATGGGAACCTTCTGGAAGAGATTATCTTCTCGAAATTGCGCTCACCCCCTCTTTCCAAAAATGGATGATCCCCAAAGGATCGATTGCGATCGATGGAATCAGCTTAACAGTCGGCGCAGTCCTTGCCGATCGGTTCCAAGTTTGGATTATCCCCCACACTCGAGAGGTAACAAATCTCGCCACCAAGCAAACGGGGGATGAGGTTAATTTAGAGTTCGATATGATCGCCAAATACACCGAAAAAATCTGGATCGCCAATCAATCCACCCCCTCTCATCCAACTGCATAAATTGGTTAATAAGTTTTTCTAATTTTCACATTGAAATCCCCCTTTTCATCCTTAGCTTTTACTTCCATGAGCAACAATCCCTTCCATACCCTTCAGTCCTTTACAGCTAAAGATGGTAAAACCTATCAATTTCATTCTCTTCCTGAACTTGAAAAATCGGGAGTCGGCGCAATCTCAAAACTTCCGATCTCGATCCGAATTGTTCTCGAATCTCTCCTTCGTAATTGCGATGGCAAAAGGGTCTCAGAACAAGATGTCAAAAACCTTGTCCGCTGGAACGCCAAAGCTCCTGCCTCCGATGAAATTCCCTTTGTGGTTGCCCGGATTGTTCTCCAAGATTTCACAGGGGTTCCACTTCTCGTTGATCTCGCCGCGATGCGCAGTGCGGTTCAACGAATGAATAAAAATCCGAAGTTGATCGAGCCGCTTGTCCCTGTCGATCTCGTCGTCGATCACTCGGTCCAAGTCGATTTTGCTGGAACCGCCGACTCTCTCCAAAAAAATCTTGATCTCGAATTCCAACGCAATCAAGAGCGCTACGAATTCCTCAAATGGGGCCAACAGGCATTTGATACCTTTAAAGTGGTTCCTCCCGGAATCGGAATCGTCCACCAAGTCAATTTAGAATATCTCGCTAAAGGAGTCCTGAACTCTGGCGATCTCCTTTACCCCGATACCCTTGTCGGAACCGATTCTCATACAACGATGATCAACGGTCTCGGAATCGTCGGCTGGGGAGTTGGCGGTATCGAAGCGGAAGCGGGGATGCTCGGTCAACCGATCGCTTTCTTAACTCCTGAAGTCGTCGGCGTTCATATGACCGGAAGCCTAAAAGAAGGGGTCACGGCAACTGACTTGGCCCTTCACACCACTGAAATGCTTCGAAAATTCAAAGTCGTTGGTAAATTTGTCGAATTCTTTGGTCCCGGAGCCGCCTCTCTCCCCCTCCCTGATCGTGCCACGGTCGCGAACATGGCTCCTGAATACGGAGCCACGATGGGCTTCTTCCCGATTGATGAAGAATCGGTCAACTATCTCCGGATGACCGGAAGAACCGAAGAGCTTCTCAATGCCTTTGAAGGTTACTACAAAGCCCAAGGACTCTGGGGCGTTCCCACGAAGGAAAGCGGAATCGAATATACCGCCGTTCTTGAACTCAATCTCAGCGAAATTACCCCGAGTGTCGCTGGCCCTAAACGCCCTCAAGATCGAATTGCCCTCCCAAGTCTTAAATCAAGTTTCCTCTCCACATTCGAAAAATCGGTCAAGGAAAACGGCTTTGGCAAATCTACCGCCGACCTTAAGACATCGGCAACCGTTGAGATGAACGGAAACCAACTGACGATTCAAAACGGATCGGTACTTATTGCGGCGATCACCAGCTGTACGAACACCTCCAACCCATCGGTCATGCTCGCCGCTGGTCTCGTCGCTAAAAAAGCGGTCGAACGTGGATTAAAGGCGAATCGCGCGGTCAAAACCTCCCTCGCTCCAGGCTCTCGCGTCGTCACCGATTATCTTGCGAAAACCGGACTTCAACCGTACCTCGATCAACTTGGATTCCAAGTCATCGGTTACGGCTGTACGACCTGTATCGGAAACTCAGGACCATTAAATCCAGCCATCGAAGAGGCAGTGGTCAAAAACGATCTCGTTGCCGCCAGTGTTCTCTCCGGAAATCGTAACTTCGAAGCCCGTGTTCACCAAAACATCAAGGCCAATTTCTTGATGTCCCCTCCTCTCGTCGTCGCCTTTGCACTCGCAGGACGGGTCGATATCAATCTCTCGGAAGAATCGCTCGGAACCGATTCAAACGGAAAACCGGTCTTCCTCAAGGAACTCTGGCCCACACTTCAAGAGATCAAAGATCTCATGCAGAAATCGATTCAACCGGAGGTTTTCCGTTCGCTCTACAAAGATTTCTCCGAACAAAATCCGGCATGGAATAAAATCCCCTCCAGTGTCGGCGAGATCTATCTCTGGAACGAAAAAAGCACTTATATCCAAGAGCCTCCGTTCTTCGTCAACTTCGGAATGGAAGCCGGAACGATTACCGAAATTCTCAACGCCAAACCGCTCGGTATATTCGGTGACTCCGTCACCACCGATCACATCTCCCCTGCGGGATCGATCAAAGCCTCTTCCCCTGCCGGCCTTTTCCTTCAAGAGAACGGGGTCGCAAAGGATGACTTCAACAGTTACGGATCACGACGCGGTAATGATCGAATCATGACTCGCGGAACTTTCGCTAACGTTCGAATCAAAAACTTAATGGTTCCCGGCGTCGAGGGAGGGGTCACTAAATACAATGGCGAAACCGTTCCGATTTATGATGCCTCGATGAAACATCAGGCAGCGAAGACTCCGCTCATCATCATCGCAGGTCAAGAGTATGGAACCGGAAGTTCTCGCGACTGGGCGGCCAAAGGCACAAGACTTCTCGGCGTCAAAGCCGTGATCTCCCAAAGCTTCGAGCGAATCCATCGCAGTAATCTCGTCGGTATGGGAGTCCTCCCCTGTTGCTTTGAAGAGGGAACCAGTGCGCAGACCTTAGCTCTCGATGGAACGGAAACCTACAGCATCAAGGGGCTCACCCCTGCTGTGAAACCGCGCCAAAAATTGACCCTCGAAATCACTCGTGCCAATGGCAAAGTCGAACAGGTATCGATTGTTTGTCGAATTGATACACCGATCGAAGTCGAGTACTACCAACACGGTGGAATTCTTCCTTACGTCCTTCGACAAATCATCGAGGCAAGTAAGTAAGAAGTTCTCTTAGGAACGCAGGAAATTTTAAAGTTCAATTGTATTGTTTTTCATGCATTCTTGCAAAGTTGTACCCCCATCACCCTCAGTACCAAAACTATTTCCGCTTCCAGCGGTTTTAACTTATCGTTTCACGATCCTTTTCCTAAGAGGTACCCAGGGCTTTTTGTTTTGAGTTCATAAGACTTTGTTGATGAGTTTGAGGGATTGGCCTGGATGAGATCGATAGAACTCGATGGCATGAGGGAACGTGGGGAACTGTTTCTCTTGCAGAAGGACGAGCACAGCATTTCTAAGAAGAGCGA
>CAMCSM010000103.1 GCA_945877805.1 Methylacidiphilum caldifontis
AAAAGGGAAACCCTTGGAGAACTCTTTGAACGACTTTCGTCGGAAGCGAGCAGAACTTGAAGAGCCCTGTGCGAGAAATCCGCACGCAGGGATCTGTGCGGGGGGATCTGATGCCAGCGGCATCAGATTCCCTACCGCGATATTCGGCAGTTGAAGCCGTATTTACCTCTCTACCACCCTTCACCCAAAGGGTGAGTCCCATTTGGAGGGGCACAGGCTCTGTGCCTCCCAGGACGGGGAAGGCAGTGAGCCACTGCCCCTCCATTTTAACTGCCGAATTTAGGTTTAAAATTCATAAATCGGAATTCAATGCAACTGGAGCGGGGTAGAGAATGTTTCATTGAGGGGATATCATTGGTCTAGGTATTTGACCGATTTATTCCCCTTCGGGATCGAGGGCACGGGATTCCATACAGATTCCTCGTTTGGAGGAGCGAATGAAATTGAGGAGAAGATCGATTTCCTCCCCTTGAAGATTTTTTTCGATCAGCTCCAAGGCCTGAGAGACATTGCGTCCACTGCGATAGAGGAGTTTGTAGGCACTCTGAATGTTTTTCCGTTTTTCTGGGGAGTACCCCGCCCGTTTTAATCCGACCCGATTAATTCCAGAAACTTGATTCGTATCGACCGCCATGAAGAACGGGGGGAGATCGCGTCCAATCCGGGTTTGACCTCGCATGATCGATTGAGCTCCAATCCGTACAAATTGATGTACGGCAGAGCCGCCTCCCACAAAGGCTCCGTCATGAACCTCCACGTAGCCAGCAAGCAAGACGTTATTCACGAGGATCACACGATCCCCCACCTGACAGTTATGAGCGAGATGGGCCCCAGTCATTAAATAGCAATGTGAGCCGACTTTTGTCGTTGTATTTTCTTTGGTTCCTCGATGAATCGTGACGTATTCCCGGATCACATTATGATCCCCAATAATCACTTTTGAGGGGACCTGTTTAAAGGCAAGATCTTGTGGCTCTGCCCCGATAATCGCTCCGAAACCAATTTGGTTATGGCTTCCAATATGGGCTGCCCCGCTAATAATTGCGTGGGGGCGAATTTCAGTTTCATCCCCGATGATACAGCCCTCTTCGATGATACACCCCATTCCGATACGGACATTCCGACCGATTTCGGCCTTAGGAGAGATCTGGGCGGAGGAGTGAATCTGACTCATACTCAGAATCGTATGCCCGAATGAGGTGCCGAGCGCAAATGCAAAGTTTAGATGGAATCTTATTATTCTGTGTGCATGAATTTGGGTTTAACGTTTTGTCGCTAAGGAGTCGTCATTCTAAGGCTTGTTTCTTAAATTCAATCCTATGTTTTATTGCTGATTTCATCATTTTTTATTTATGAAACCAAAAAATATCTACTCAAAAGTGAGGAAGCCTATAAGCTGAATTCATGCGTAAATATTCTTTGTTCACTTTCATTGCTGTATTGCTGGCGCCGCTCGCTGTTCTCCACGCCCTTGAAGTGACGGATCTGCGCTGCGAATACCGGATCGATCCACTCGGCATTGAGGCGGCTCGACCCCGACTCCATTGGGTGCTGGAATCGAGCGATAAAGGGGCGCGTCAGACGGCGTATCAGATCATGGTCGAAGGAGCCTGGGATTCCGGGAAGATCGAATCCGATCAGTCGCAGAACGTGGAATATAGCGGTAAGCCACTTGTGTCCGGCAGGCGTTATGTATGGAAGGTTCGCGTATGGGATCAGAACCGGAAGGCCTCAGAGTGGAGCAAGCCGGCGATGTGGACGATGGGTCTGCTTAAGCCGGAAGACTGGACGGCTCGCTGGATCAATGCAGGGAAGCTGATCTCGGCGGATGCGGCAAAAACCATGGGGAAATTGGTTATCCTCAAGGCGACCTACTCGGCACGTGATGGGGGGGGGAAGGCCGATGTCACCGAAAAGATCTCCTCGCTGGTGAAGGACGGTGCTTTGAAAATTAATGTTATCCCCTTAGTGCTCGGCGGGGATCCGGCGCCGAATATCGTAAAGGACCTTGTGGTCGAGTATGAATTTAATGGTGTGCGCGGCAGCGCCAGCGCGACCGATTTCGGGGAATTAGGCGTTCCCGATGCCACCCCTGCCGTTGACTCACCCTATGTGAGAAAGAGTTTCGATCTCGTCGCCGTTCCCTCATCGGCCCTAGCCACGGTCAATGTCATGGGATTCTATGAACTCTATGTGAATGGGGAGAAGGTGGGTCCGAACGTCATGGGGCCGGCGCTTACGAACTATAACAAGCGTGTGCTCTACGAAACCTACGACCTTGTCCCCCATCTGCGCAAAGGCCGCAATTGCATCGGTCTGTGGCTCAGCCGCGGGTGGCGTGACGCCCCGATAGCGCGTATGCAGCTTGATATGATTGTTGACGGTCGCCCGCAGCGTATGATCACGAACGGAGAATGGCGCGGTAAATTAAGCAGCCGCAAGCTGCTCGGTCCATGGAGTTGGAATGAATTTGGCGGCGAGCAGGTGGATGCGCGCCAGGAGATTCTCCGCTGGTCTGACCCGGAAAAATCGGACAGTGATTGGTACCCGGTTTCCGAGATTACCCCCCCCGCGATTATTGCCGAATCCCAGAAGTGCCCGCCCATGCGTGTGCTCAAGACCATTCCTGCGGTCGCCTGCATTAAACGTGCGGACGGAAGCTATCAACTTGATTTCGGTACCCAGCTCACCGGTTGGTTGAAGCTGCAATTGCGCGGGCTGGCGGCAGGTCACACGATCACCATCGAATATGCCGACAAGCTGGATCCCCTGCAGACCTACAATCAGCTCGACCGTTTCATTAGCGCAGGCAAACCGGTCGAGGAATTCTCTTCGAAGTTCAATTACCACGGATTCCGCTGGGCGATCATCAAGGGACTTGAGAAGAAACCGGAACTTGCGGATGCCGAGGCGGAATTGATCGGTGCCGAATTTGAGACGCGCGGCGATTTCACCTGCTCCAGCGAGCAACTCAACCGCATGCACCAGGTGAACCTGTGGACCATCCACTGTCTGAGCCAAAGCGGATTCCTCTCGGATTGTCCGCATCGGGAACGCTTGGGTTACGGCGATGGACAGGTCTCCATTGAAAGCTGCATGATGAATTTCGGGATGCAGCCATTCTACGACAAATGGTCCACCGACTGGGTCGACTTGGCCAAACCCGACGGTTATCTCCCGCATACCGCACCGCAAGGCGGCGGCGGTGGTGGTCCGGCGTGGGGAGGGCTGGCGCAGGCCTTGACCTGGAGGAACTCCCTCTATTATAACGATAAACGAACCGTGGAACGGAACCTCGAGACCTGTCGCCGTCACATCGAAGCGATTGAAGCCCATGCGAAAGAGGGCATCGTCCGCGCCTTCGGTGGAGAATGGGATTTCATCGGTGACTGGCTTCCGCCGGAACGCGGGATGGACACCAATAACTGGCCGCCCAAACCTGCTGCCGAGTTATTCAACAACTGTTATCGACTGTATCTGCGCGAGCAGTGGGCCCGCATGGCCGATGACCTTGGGCGGAAGGAGGAGGCAAAGGCCTGCCGTGCCGAATTGGAGCGCCTGCGCCCCTTGGTTCACGCCGCCTTTTATGACCAGGAGAAGCAGTTCTACGTTCTTGACGAACAATCCTACTACCTGATGCCGCTGATGACCGGCGTCGTGCCAGAGGCTCTGCGTCCGGTCATCATGGAGAAACTCGAGAAATGCATCCGGATTACGCGCAACGGGCACCTCGATACCGGAATGTTGGGGACCTACTTTCTGATGAACTATCTCATGGAAATCGGACGCAACGATCTGCTGTGGCTGATCGTGACCCAAAAGAGTTATCCGGGCTGGGGCTATATGCTTGAGCAGGGAGCCACCACCTGGTGGGAACAATGGAATGCCCACTGGTCGCAGATCCATTCCTGTTTCACCTCCTTGGACGGTTGGTTCTATCAGGGTCTGGCCGGCATCCGACCTGATCCTGACAAACCCGGCTTTAAGCAGATCATCATCAAGCCCGCCGTGGTTGGCGATCTGACCTGGGTGAAATGTCACTTCGATTCGCCATACGGTCGCATCGTGAGCAACTGGCAGCGCGATGGCCAGAAGCTGACAATGGAAGTGACGATTCCCGCAAACACTACCGCCATCCTCTATGTCCCGGCCAAGAATGCCGTCGGAGTGACGGAGTCCAACAAGTCAGCAGCTAAAGCGAAAGGGGTGAAGTTCCTGCGCATGGAAAACAACACTGCCGTCTATGCTGTGGATTCCGGAACCTATCGCTTCCAGTCTACTCTGTAGTCCATCACTGCTTGAATTCTTCGCATTATTTTTCGTCGGAACGAAAAATAAGATCAACAACTCTGTCGTTGAGGTCGCAGGACGCGACCTGAAAACCAAGAGGAGCTTTAGCGACGATAAGTAGAAAAGAGGGAGTCTAGAAGGTTTGGTGCGGGGGCGGAGCGGGGCAGAACCAAAACGAAGTTTTGTAATAGCGGGAGCCACGAATCAACATCGATTGTAAATACAACTTACTATTACGCATAGGCGTCAACTTAAGGATAACAACCAAAATACAATTTTACCCCGCGGTGAGTTGATCGGGATCGATCGGTTTACTAAGGGTTTGCAAAGGGAGTTTTCTCTTTATTCTCTTGAGCATAAATTAAAGAAAGTCCTTGAACCCGATGGAGCTCGGCTAAAGCCTTTTCGAGATCGATTTTCGAGCGAATCTCCTTACTTTTTGCATCGCTGTAGTCTCGTTGCAGGCGGAGGAGGGTAAAAGTCGTACTTGATCCTTGCTTGAATTTTTCCTCCTCAGCTTCGACTGTTTCTTCGATGAACTCTCTTGCGGTTTGAGTGCTTTCGACTCTTTTTTGGTTTGTGAGGACCTGTCCAATCGCGTTATCAACCTCGGCGAGAATCGATTGCTCTTTTTGTTTAATCTCGATCAGTGCCTGTTGCTGGAGGAGCTGAGACTGCTGTCGAGCACCAATAGCCGCTCTGTTTTGAAGGGGGATTTTTAAGGAAAGTCCGATCAGCCATTCGTCTTTATTTAGCTCTGCGGTATCTCGAAGACTCGATCCAGGACTTCGATCTAACCCGTTGAGCCCGTAATTTCCCAAAAGATCAAGCTCAGGCCAATCTTGGTTTTTGCGGTATTGAACGGTGAGGTTTTTTTGTTCTGCCGATTTTCTAAGAGCTTGGAGATCGGGACGATTCGTCAACGCATTTTGAAAGGCTTTTTTTAAGGAGGGAGGGGTGGTTTCAAAGACAGAGTCGGGATTGGGGAGGATCTCTTTGGAGAGCCATTCCTCGAATTGATCGGAAATCAGAAGCTTGAGAGTGTTCTCGCGAGTTCGGATCTCTCGTTCAGATCGAAGCAGCTCCTCTTGTCGTGTCGAGACCTCGGAGTTCGCCTGTGATAAATCAAGTTTGGTCATCGTTCCGATTTCGAGTCGAGCTTTGTTTTCGCTGAGCAGCTGTTCAGAAAATTTGAGCGAGATCTTCTTGCTTTCGTAGTCTTGTCTTGAAAAGAGGAGTTCAAAAAAGGCATTCGCAACATCGGTTACGGTTTGATCAATCTCATTTTGATAGTTGGCCTCCTGAATTTGAATCTCGATTCCTGCGGATTGAATATCGAAAAGATTGATTTTCGTTCCAAAATTTTTAAGGAGAGGTTGAGTAAAGGAGGCCCCCCAAAAAGTCGAATAGCTGTCGATAAAACTTTTGGTATTGGTTGTCGAGTTAGCGAAGGTATTGCTCAATCCAAAAGTTGTTCCGAAAGGGATTTTTTGAGTCAGCTCAGTGCTATGTGAATCGGCATGAGTCGTTGTGAAAGCAGTCGAAGAAGTTGGGTTATCTGCTTCAGAGTAGGAGTGATCGAGGTTGAAATTCAGATCGAAGGCCCCTTGTGCGGCGAGTCGTTTTGCCTTTGAGATTTCTGGATTTAGTCGTTTCAGCGAGAGTGCGATATTTTTCTGCATCGCCATGCGAATACAATCGGACAATGAGAGCGGGATTTCTTCTGAGGCAAGAAAGGAAAGAGTGAAGAGCCCAATCCCAAGGAGGAGGAGATATTTTTTTAAATTATTCGATGCTTTCACGAAGGAGTACTTTAAGTTCTTCAATTCCCTCTCCCGACTGGGCGGAAATAGGAATGATTTTCTTGCGCACTTTACGTTTAAAAATCTTTAAGTTTTCAGCGGCGTTGGGAAGATCCATTTTATTGGCGACGATGATAAAAGGGCGTTTCGAGAGATCTTCGTTGTAGAGTTTCACCTCGGTACGCAGTAAGGCATAATCCTCAAGCGGTTCACGGCCTTCAGATCCTGCCATATCAATGACAAAGAGAAGTAAGCGGCAGCGTTCAATATGTTGAAGAAACTCGAATCCGAGCCCTTTTCCCTCATGGGCCCCTTCGATGATTCCAGGGATATCGGCAATCGACAGTTGTTTATAATCCGGATATTCGATCATAGCGACATATGGGGACATCGTCGTAAAGGGATAAGAGGCAATTTTTGGCTCTGCATTGGAGATCGATTTCAAAAGTGAGGACTTTCCTGCATTAGGGAATCCGACGAGGCCTGTATCGGCGATTGATTTAAGCTCGAGGAGATACTGTCCGCACTCCCCGGGGTGGCCATCTTCAAATTCACGGGGAACTTGGTGCGTTGAGGATTTAAAGTGTCGATTGCCACGACCCCCTTTTCCTCCTTTACAGAGAACATATTCCTCACCGATTGTTGTGAGATCGCAGACTAATTCGAGACCATCGCTATGAATCGGCATCGGGAGGAGAGTCGTTCGATCGTCGCCAGGCTCAGAGAGTCGATGAACGAGAGTCCCTTGAGGGACTTTGATGATATAAGCGTCGGCATTTTTTCCGGTACAATCTTTCGATCCCCCTAATTGACCGCTTTTTGCAAATTGGTGAGGGGAGAGATTGAGATGATAGAGATTATTCAGATGCTGATCGACCTTTAAGATCACATCTCCGCCTCGGCCTCCGTCGCCGCCATTAGGGCCGCCATTAGGACGATGAAGCTCTCTTAAGAAACTCACCATTCCACGGCCACCTTTTCCCGCACGTGCTACAATTCGAACTCGATCCACAAACATAAGGGGAGGAGATTACACGTGCTTTCTGTAAAAAGCTAGTTCTAATGCAAAAACGAGGATAAACCTAGAAAATGCGAGGTCGTTCCTCCTTACTCACTTCAACTCCACTTTTTTTCCTTAATCCATTCACCTCCATTCCCATTGTCTCCCGGACACAGAACCAAGACTCCAGAAATCTTTCCTGAGGGAGGGGTCAGATAAAAACCAGTTTTTAATACGCCTGCGTGTGGCTCAAAGGAGATTTTTAACTAACTGGTCAGTAAACAATTCTTTTGGAGCTCAAAGATCTCTTTCATCCCTTTTTTTGCCAAAGTCATCATTTTCAAAAGATCCTCTTCGGTATAGGTGCTCTCTTCACCGGTGGCTTGTAGCTCTACAAATTCCCCTTTTGAGGTCATCACGACATTCATATCCACTTCGGCATCTTTATCCTCATGGTAATTGAGATCTAAGAGTGCTTCCCCTTTAAAGACACCGACACTGACCGCCCCGAGTTGAGCACTTAACGGCGATTTTTTTATTTTGCCGTTTTGGAGAAGCTTTGCCATGGCCAGTTCCAAAGCAACATAAGCTCCCGTAATCGCAGTCGTTCGCGTGCCCCCGTCAGCTCGGAGGACGTCGCAATCAATATAAAGAGTTCGTTGTCCAAGAAGAGTCAAATCGACCACAGCGCGGATTGATCGTCCGATCAAACGTTGAATTTCGACACTGCGGCCATCGAGACGGCCTTTCGTGATATCTCGGGCTTTTCGGTCTAAGGTCGAATAGGGAAGCATCGAATATTCCGCCGTAATCCAACCCCCTTGGACCTGTTGTTCCTTCATCCAGCGGGGGACCGATTCCTCGACGCTCACAGCGCAGATCACCTCCGTTTGACCGCATTTAGCTAAAACTGAGCCTAAGGCATTGGGGGCAATATCTTTTTGAAAATGATAGGGACGCAATTGATCCGGACAACGACCATCGATTCTTGTAGGCATGCTTCAGTGATAACCTCTCTTTCGATAAATCCAAGCTTAGAGTGATCGCGTTTAGTGGGGGGGCTTGATCCCGCCGGAAAAAAAGAAGGTTTTAAACCACTAATCTTCGCTAATTAAACCCAAAATAAAAAAATATTCCTGCTTCCCTGCTTTCCTTAGAGAGATTGGCTAGTAGTAGTCGTTCATCATGATCGGTTTACGACTTTTCATGACTTAGCCCTGGATCTTTTGCGTGGGATTTTTTTAAAGATTGCCAATTTGAGTTCATATCCCCATAAAGGGCAGCTCAACTATAAATAATATAACTGAATGAAGTCTTATCTTGCAGAAGCAATCGGAACATTTGCGCTCATCTTTGTTGGGATCGGCGCGATCCATAGCACCAGCTCGGATCTTTTGTTAGTCGCCCTCGCTCACGGTCTCACTATTGCAGTGATGGTCTCGGCGACTGGTGCGATTTCAGGAGGTCATCTCAATCCAGCCGTAACTCTCGGACTCTGGGTCGGTAAAAAAATTACCCTCAGTGAAGCCGGAAAATACTGGATTGCCCAATTACTAGGCGCGACCCTCGCAGGACTTGCTGCCCTCTATCTATTTGGAGGAAAGTTTGAAGTCATGAAAGGAACGCCTTCTTTGAGAGTGGATTGGATCGATGGAGTTTTGATTGAAGCGATCTTGACCTTTTTCCTTGTGTTCGTCGTTTACGGAACCGCCGTGGATCCCCGCGGCCCGAAGATTGGCGGACTTGCGATCGGATTGACCGTCGCCTTGGATATTATGGTCGGTGGTCCTCTCACGGGAGCGGCAATGAACCCCGCCCGTGTTTTTGGTCCAGCGCTTGTGACCGGTGATCTCTATTACAAATTCACCGAACACATCGTCTATTGGATTGGACCCTGCATCGGCGGATCGTTAGCGGGTTTTATCTATTCCCGCTACCTCCAAGACTAAAAAGACTTCATTCCCAAATTGAAAGGTAAGTAACTATGAGTGAATATCGTCGTCGTCCGACAGGCAACCGTCGTGGCCGTTTCCGTCGCCCCAATTCCGAGTCCCGAGCAACCCAAAACAGTCCTAAAGGAATGATCGCCTCCATTAAAGGATGGTTCTCTAAACTCTTTAAGAAGAAAAGTGCTTCGACTAAGTACAGCAATTCTCCCGCGCGCACCTCATCGAGCGCAGGAACAAACAGCAGTACACCACGTGCCGCATCAACAACCCCTCGTCCTGAGATTATCCCGACAGAAGTCACTTCGGCCCGACTTTATGTAGGAAATCTCTCCTATGATGCTGTTGAAAGCGACTTGTTTGACCTCTTCTCCAAAGCAGGAGTGGTTCGCAATGTCGAAATCATCATGGATAAACGAACCAACCGTTGTAAAGGGTTTGGTTTTGTTGAATTGGACAGCTTAGAAGTAGCAATTGCTACGGCTCAAAAGCTGAACCGTACAGAGTTCATGGGTCGTCAAATTCTCGTGATGGGCGCTAAAAATGAGCGTCGCGATAAAGAGACCTCTTCTTCTGCCACAATCTAGATTGACCTCTTTTTGCACAACAAAAAAGGCGACAGAATCCTCTGTCGCCTTTTTTTGGTTAAACCCATTTCTTGCATTGGGAGTGGATATACCTCGCAAACGATATCACCAAAATGGTGATAAAAAATGGAGGGGCACAGGCTCTGTGCCTCATCGGACGGGGAAAAGGCTCGTAAAACTAGAAGATCTCTCCGCTGGAAGCGGAAATAATTTTGGTACGGAGGGAATACCATTCGTGAAACGAAAAATAAGAAAACAGGGTCTGATTGTTTGGTGCGGGGGCACAGCGGGGCACAACCAAATCGAAGATTTGTACGGGGGTACAACTG
>CAMCSM010000104.1 GCA_945877805.1 Methylacidiphilum caldifontis
CCATCCATTAAGAGCCGAGGCTAGCTTTTCAGGATCCAGACGCTTAAGAACTTGATAAAATACGCTGTAACTTGGAACCTTATAAAACTTCGTATTTTTCTTACGAGGAAGCCCTAAAAGAGCTCGATGATTTTGGGAAAGCGTATTGCTGTAGCGGTTCAAAATAATTGAGGGAGGTTGAGTCAGATTAATTGGTGGATATTTTCGAGTAAAGAAAGACCCCTGATGAACGCGAGTTCATCAGGGGTTTTGTGTTCTCTTTTCCTTGAGGGAAGAAGAGTAACGGGGTGGCAGTTCCTCGTGAGTGCTCCGGTTGCGTCCCCGCAGAGCCGTATCCCCTCCGAGGAAAGTGTTTTAATGCAGTTCTTTGATTTTACTTGGTCGAATGGAGGGAACTTTTCCGACGCTTTTTTGAAGATGCTCGATGCTTATTTTATTTTCAGATTCTTCAAGCATCAGGATGATCGCATGTTGCATCAGTTGATTGATCTTTCGAGGACACGCATCGGTTGCCTGATAAATCAAGGTCAGCCCTTGCGCATCCAAGGGAAGAGTTTTTAATCCCACTTGTTCAAAATGCATCTGTAAATAATCCTCCACCTCTTTTTCTTCTAGGGGTTCCAAAGTCATCTGATAGCCCATTCGAGAAAGCAGCGGAGCGTTGACGCTCAATCGAAGTTTAGGCAGGAGTTCTCCATCTCCGCATAAACATAATACCAATCCCTCTCGGGTCGGTTCATCCATCGCACGGGAGCAGATTAAAAGTCGAAGTTCCTCTAAAGAGGTCGCACTTAAATTCTGAGCCTCATCAATTAAGAGAACGGGCTTTTTTCCGCTACGCTTCCATTGTTCAACCAGCAGCCTCGCCGTTTGTCCTCGTCTTGATGAGTGAGGGACTCCGACTTTTTGACAAAGCGTTGAAAGCAAATCAGACGCTGAAAGCGAGGTATGAGTAAATCCGATCACTTGATAAAGCTTTTCGGAAAGCGAGGAACGAACTTTCTCCAATGCAAAGGTCTTCCCTGCTCCGTGAAGTCCAGAGAGGATTCCGCTCATTCCCATTTCGATCCATCGCTGCCAATGTTCGATCACCTCTTTCTGACTCTTACTCTCAAATCCAATTTCTTTCACTGATCCAAACGGAAACGCCGTCGCTCCCCATACTTTCCGAAGTCGAGACTGGATCTCTCGCTCATTCATAACGTTGCCTCGACGTAAAGGCTTGTCCGTTGATTTTCCGATCCAATAAACGCAACTTCCCAACCATCACGCCCTCATGCCAAAGCTCAGGGGCCTCCTCGCCCTTAAATGGATCACTTCGTACCTCCACATACGACCCTCGTAAATAAACGGGCGTCTCCCAACTCTTCCCACGCCAATTCAAGGTTGCATCCCCTCGAACCCGTCTCCTCTCTCGCTCCTGAAAGCTTGCGCTTAATATCTCCCCATCCAATAATCGAATCGCTTTCTCCTCCCTCATAAACCGAGACCGTGGACTTTCTTTAAGCGCGCTATGTTCCCGTTGATGGTACTCGGCTTCAACCCACTCCCAAAATCGAAGATTTAATTCCTCCACGCTCTTTGCCGGCTCATACTCCAATCGACTCTGGAACTGATCCTGAACCGTCTTAAAAAACCTCTCGATCTTTCCCTTGCTCCACGCCGCATACGGCTTGGCATGCAAAAGCTCAATATCCAACCTCGCACACGCCAACTTCGTTTGCGTGCTGGTAAAAATTTTTCCCCGATCCGTATACACTTTCTGAGGCACCCCACGCCGCTCCATCGCTGCCCGAAAAACAAACCAAAAATCCACCTCCTTCTCCGATTCCCGATACTCCCCATAAACACACAACCGCGAAACATCATCGATCATCGCCACCAATCGGGTCGCCACCTTTCCAATCATCGGACCATGCATCACATCCGTCATCCATAACTCATTCACATAGCCCATCTCAAAGGACTTCGTCGGCCCACTCGGCGTTCCTACCCATTGTTGCTTCATTGACTTTGAGTCCAGACCCTTCGCTCTCAAATATCGATAGATCGACGGGGCACTCTTCCACATCGGTTCCAAAAAAAGTCCCTCTCGCTTTAATTCCCGTAAAAGCTCTTTGATCGTTCCCTTGGGTCTTGCTTTGCGTCTCTCCTCCAAAAGCTTTAAAAAATCAGCCTGAAAAACTCGGCTCTTTCCCTTATCGAGTCGACCACTGGTTAAAAGACCCTCAAACCCTTCACGACGAAAATAGGACCAGTACCGCTCCAGCGTACTCCCCCCAAATCGTCGTCCGCTCCACTCCACCTGCGAGGCCTCCCGATAGCATTCCTCCTTTGAATGACCCACCTGATGTCTTGCTTGCATCCATAACACCGCGGCATGCCGCGCCAATGCGATCTGGAGCGACTTTTCACTAAGCTCTCCATACCGTTTGATTAATTCTGATTTTTCCATAGGAAAGCAACTCTTGCTTTCCTTCCCAATTAAACCATAAATCACCTCTGTTGGACGGGTTCTTCATTTGAGCGCTTGCTAAAATTCACTCAATGAAATCGATCCGTTTGATGTTCTAAAATGTTCTTGCGGCGGTGTGAATCCGGTAGCGACCAAACAAGCTCAATCCTGTCTGGTCAACCAGCTCCGGGTTCACCCCCGCAAGATCCAGCTCCCTTAATTGCTCCCACCCCCCATACGCTTCCCGCGGTAACCTCCCGAATACATTTCCTATTCCACGCCACAGTTTTGCGTACCACTTCTCCCATCCACGACGATAGGCCCTTAGTAAATCCCGCCACCGTTGCTCCTCTTGATCATAAAGCGATTCCCTTAAAACCATTAAACTCAAAAGCCGATAGGCTAATATCCCATACGGCAACACGCTCATCGTCCTCTCACATCTCACGCATCGATAACGAGGCACCTCCACAAGCTCCGATTTTAATCCTATTGCCCATACCACCCACCGATCGTAACTCCCATGCCCATGAATCCGATCACAGCCACACACCACGCACACCAACGGACGACGACACACTCCCAACCTTGATAAAATTTGCACCCCCATCACTTCCCCCAGTCCCCCTTCTAAAACAAGTCCAGATTTCTCGTTCCTCGTAATCTGGAGATAAAAAAACCTGACTCAATCGTCAGGTTTGGATTTTTCCGCTTCTCTTCCTACCTCCCGTTACTCTCTCCCTGAGGGAGATCGCTTCGCGACTCCCTCATTCATTCCTTAACCATAGGGCACAGAATCCCCCTGATTATTTTGAACCGCTACAGCGGGGAAGGCAGTGAGCCACTGCCCCTCCATTTTTTATCACCATTTTGGTAGTATCTTTTGAGAGGTAAACCGATTCCTATTGCATGATCTGGGTTTATGCTGGAATACCCTAGAGTCGTCACCTCTTCTCATTCTGTGAGGATAAACTAGTAAAATATCTATTCAAAATAAGTAGTTAAAATTGCATAATCCTATTGTATTAAGTGAGTTGCGATGATAAGTATCTATTCATGAATGCGCATCAATCTCTTATCATCAGCTATTTAAAAAAGACTTATGGTGCCGCAGCGGAAGAACTGTGCCGCGCTGCAGACATTGCGCAACCAACTCTTTCGCGTCAACTAGCGGCTCTCGGCAGTGAGGTGGTGCGGTTTGGATCGGCCCGAAGCACTCGGTACTATGGAATTCGTAGAATTTTAAGAAATGAGTATCAGTGGCCTATTTATCGCGTAATGGAGAGTGGTGAATTGGAAAAAGGGGGTATTCTCACCTCAGTTTATCCCAATCAGTGGCATTTTGAAGCCGAGAATTCTCTCTCGGTTTTTAATCAGGGCGATTTTAATAATGGAATTTATCCAGGCCTTCCTTGGTTTTTAGAAAACATGAGGCCGCAGGGATTTTTAGGAAGAGTGTTTGTTAAACAATACGCCTCACATCTTCGTCTTGGATCGGATGCAAGATTATGGACCTCTGAGGATCTACTTTCCGCTCTGCTCAGCCATGGTGTTGATTGTCCGGGTAATCTTATTGTAGGTAATGATGCTGCTAAAATTTATCAACATCAGCGCCACGAACAAAGGCCGCTGCCGCAATTAGAAAGTCGTTCAACACTTTACCCTGATTTTGCGAGTGGTGTGTTGCGTGGAAATGCAGCAGGATCCTCAGCAGGAGGTGAACAGCAAAAATTCACAACAGCGTTAGCCAGTGCTGCCGGCGACCGTCATGTCATTGTTAAATTCTCCCCTCCCCTAGACACCCCTGCGGGGCGCCGATGGGGTGACCTTTTGGTTTGTGAACACATTGCTTCTGAGGTTCTTAATGAAAATAGGATTCCGGCGGCCCACTCAGAGGTGATAATTGCTGATAACAGAATTTTCTTAGAATCCACCCGTTTTGATAGGCGTGTGGGTCACGGCCGTTTAGGATCGTATTCTTGTATGAATTTCGATGCCGCTTACTACGGCGATCTCGACGACTGGCATGCCTTCGCGAATCGACTAGATTCAGGAAAATGGCTTCCTGAAGCAGATACCCGAACGCTTCGGATTCTTTATGCTTTCGGTACAATGATAGGGAATACTGATATGCACTTCGGGAATATCAGCCTACTTCAAGAGAACAATGGGAGTCTTCGATTGGCTCCATCTTACGACATGCTGCCAATGCTTTATGCTCCGTTATCAAACGGGGAAGTTATTGAAAAATCTTTCTCTGTTATTCCTCCAACTCCTTCTGAATATGAAAGTTGGCAACATGCTTTCCCTATTTCTCAGTCATTTTGGGAGCGGGTTCAGAGTCATCCTCTCATCGATCCAACCTTCAAGGAAATTATTGCTGGTAACGCGAAGAAAGTCCAAGAGTCGATGAAAGGAATCCATGATCGGATGTCTCGGCAGAAATAATTACATAGTGTGGTTCTGTTGATAAAAACAGGAAGGAACAAGTTTACTTCTAGCCTTGCTTTATCAAAACGATCGATAACCTCAGTAAATGAAAATCGATCTTCATGTGCATCTCGTCGGAAATGGTTCCTCGGGAAGCGGGGCTTGGCTTCGACCCCGTGGAATCCATGCCTATCTCTATCAATACATGCTTCATCAACTGGGACTCCCCGCAGGATCGCTGAAGGGAGATCTCGACGAACTCTTTTTACAAAAACTTCTTTCCGATATTAAAGAATCTTCGCTCGATGCAGCGGTGATCTTAGCGATGGATGATATCTATGATGAGCAAGGGAAGGTTCAAGAAAACCAAGGTGTTTTTTATATCCCCAACGACCATGTTTTAAAATTAGCAAAACAATATCCAGAATTGATTCCTGCGGTCTCGATTCATCCCAATCGAATCGAAGCTTTGGAGGAACTGGAGAAATGTATCGAGGGTGGGGCCGCATTATTAAAACTACTTCCGAACGTTCACAATGTGAACTGTAGTGATCGTAAGCTGACCAAATTTTGGAATCGAATGGCGGAGGTCGGGCTTCCCTTTCTCGCGCATACCGGGAGCGAGCATACCCTTCCGGTGATGAATAAAGCGTGGGAAAATCCACTCAGCTTACAGCTTCCTCTCGAATGTGGAGTCACTGTGATCGCCGCACATTCGGCGGCGAAGAATGCCCCGTGGGATGAGGATGGATTAACGACTCTTTTCCGAATGATGGAACGATATCCGAATCTTTACGGGGACACCAGTGCCTTCAATCTACCGTGGCGAGCCAGTGCCTATCGACGGATTTTAAAATCGGAGTTTCGCGAACGCTTTATGCATGGGAGTGATTATCCGGTGCCGATCCAAGCGATATGGCCTCGGGTTTGGGGGTTAATCGATCGATCGCAGCATCGAGAGATTGCAAATACCGGGAATTCCTTAGAGCGGGATTATCAGATTAAAAAAGCGATCGGATTTGAAGAGGTTCATTTCACGCGAGCGGGGAGGCTGTTGAGAAGAATTAATTCATCTTCCTCTGCCCCGCTAACTGGTCAGTAAGTGAAGAGCAAATGTAATTTTGAATTTCTTTTTCTACGTCAATCTCTACGATGCCTCTCCTTATGCCTTCTCTTACTCTCTCTCCACTCGTCGCTCCTCAACGTCTTGTCATTATCGGATCGGGAGGGTTTGTCGGCCGCCATTGCGCTCGACTGCTCTCTCCTCTCTGTCCGGTTCTCCCTCTCTCACGACAGGAGGTCGATCTCCTCTCCCCCTCTGCCGCTGAAACACTCGCCTCATTTCTGAAGGAGGAAGATACGCTCCTGATCACTTCCGCTCTCGCTCCTTGCAAATCCGGGGCGATGCTGATCGATAATCTCAAGATGATCGAATCAGTGACGCAAGCGATCGCCGATAAAAAACCGGCTCACCTTGTTTATATCAGCTCCGATGCGGTCTATAAGGACTCCTCGGGACGGATCACCGAGGCCTCCTGTGCCCAGCCCGACTCCTTCCATGGAGTGATGCACCTCGCTCGGGAGGTGATGCTTCGCAACAGTTTCTCTGGCCCCTTTGCGATTGTCCGACCAACGCTGATCTACGGAGCGGAGGATCCCCATAACGGATACGGTCCGAACTCCTTTGTTCGACTCGCTCTGCAAAATAAATCGATCTCTCTCTTTGGAAAAGGGGAGGAACTTCGGGATCATATTGCGGTTGAGGCCGTCGCCGAGATTGTGAAAAGAGTTCTGTTCCATCGTGCTGAGGGAGTTGTCAATGCGGTCTCTGGAAATGAAATCTCCTTTCAGTCGATTGCGCAGCTCGCTCAAAAACTCACTGGGAGCACCGGCTCCATTCTCGAAAATCCCCGTAAGGGACCGATGCCCCATAACGGCTTCCGGGTTTTCGATCCCGTCGGACGACGTGAGGCCTTTCCCGATTTCGAATGCCAAGCGATCGAATCCGGTCTCGCCGCAATGATTGAGAAACTGAAAATTGTATTGATCGATGAAACCGGTAGACTCCGCCACACCATTCCAACTGCGAATTGAGGCTAAATATAACTCCAGGCGACTCCAGCGAATAGTAAGATTCCGATGAGGCCGTTGACCAAGAAAAAGGCTCGATTGATCTTTCCAAGATCAACGCTCTGACGACAAAGGAGATGCTCGTAAACTAAAGCCACGGCGACTCCGCCGTAAGCAAGCCAATAACTGGGTCCCAAGCCACTCACTTTTCCAAAAAATCCAAGAGCGAGAAAGGTCAATCCATGGGCCCCGCGGGCGATCAACAACGATCGTTCTACGCCAAATTTTGCCGGAAACGAGTAGAGTCCCGCCTTGCGATCAAATTCCGCATCCTGAGTGGCGTAGATGAGATCAAACCCGAAGACCCACCATAAGACCGCAAAGGCCAAGAGCCAAGGCTCCGACGATCCGAGATCCCCTCGCACCGCCGCCCAAGCCCCCATGGGAGCGACACTAAGCGCAAACCCTAAACCGAGATGACACCAAACGGTAACGCGTTTCAACCACGAATAACCCCAGATCAGCAAGAGTGCCACAGGGGATAAAATCAGGCAAAGAAAGTTGAGTTGCGAGACCGCTCCTAAAAAGAGAAGGAATCCAAATCCCGTTAAAAGTAAGGCCCCCCGCTTCGTCGCCAACTGAGAGCGAATCACGGTTCTCGGATTTTTTTGATCGATCTCCCAATCCAAATACCGATTCATTCCCATCGCCGAGGTCCGCGCCCCGATCATCGCCACGATGATCCAAGCGAAAATCTCTGCCGAGGGAATTCCTCGCGCCGCAACCATCATTGAGATCAGCGCAAAAGGAAGCGCAAAAATCGTATGGGAAAACTTAATCAACTCTAAAAGATTGAATAACTTTTTCAAAATCACTCCCTCCCCGTAAGGAACGATCCCCCGATCAACACGATTATTTTTTCCATCCCCTATCTCTTTTCATATTATTGAAAGCAGGGCGATCTTTTTATCGATTACATCCGAGGAATCGTAATTCCTTTTTGCCCCTGATATTTTCCACCACGATCTTTATAGGAGACCTCACAAACCTCATGTCCCTCAAAAAAGAGAACCTGCGCAAGCCCCTCCCCCGCATAGATCTTCGCCGGTAACGGGGTCGTGTTCGAAATCTCTAAAGTCACATGCCCCTCCCACTCCGGCTCAAAGGGGGTGACATTGACAATGATTCCACAGCGAGCATAGGTCGATTTTCCGATACACATCGTGACGACGTTTCTCGGAATTCGAAAATACTCAACGCTCCGTGCCAGGGCAAAGGAATTA
Organism: Methylacidiphilum caldifontis; assembly: GCA_945877805.1. Lineage (GTDB taxonomy): Bacteria > Verrucomicrobiota > Verrucomicrobiia > Methylacidiphilales > CAMAQI01 > CAMAQI01. Next base: position 8,239 of record CAMCSM010000104.1, read on the forward strand.
GGCGGAACGACACAAACATCGGTGTTCATATCGACGAACGATTTATCATCAAAATTCTTCGGATCGACGACTGAGCTGTAAACATTCGTAAAAACTTTAAACTCCGGAGCCACCCGCAAATCGTAGCCGTAACTCGAACAGCCGTAGCTAATCACCCGCCGCCCCTCAAACTCACGGACCAACCCGGGCTCGAACGGCTCAATCATCCCTGTTTCTTGTGCCATTTTCCGAATCCACGAATCTGCATGTACTCCCATAATTCCTCCTGATTAGCCTGTTCAATGCTCGTTACAAAGAAAAAAATCTACGGGTCTCTTAGGAATGCATGAAGGCATGAAAAAAAACAAAGGCATTTATCCTGTTTTCGGATTCTACATCAGTGAAGATAAGCGGTTAAACTTTTTTCCTCTGCGAACCTCTACGCAAGGGCTAACTTGACGGTGTCGCGCTCTTCGACGAGCTCGGCGACGGTCGCGTCGATCTTGGCACGACTAAAGGCACTGACGGGAACCCCTTGGATAATCTCCCAGTTCTTGCCATCGGTACGAATCGGAAAAGAGGTCATAATCCCTTTCTCAATTCCATAACTTCCATCAGAACAAACGGCGACACTCGTACAATCCCCAGAAGCGGTCGGAGTCGTTAAGGAACGAACGGTATCGACAACGGCATTGGCGGCACTGGCGGCGGAAGAGAGTCCACGGGCCTTAATGATCTCTGCACCCCGTTGTTGAACGGTCTTGATAAAATCCCCTTCAAGCCAGGCTTGATCGGTAATCACTGAGGTCACTGGCTTTCCTTGAATCTTCGCATTCGCAAAATCAGGATATTGTGTCGCGGAATGATTTCCCCAAATCGCTAAATTAGTCACTTCGGAGACATGAACCCCGGCCTTGATGGCGAGCTGGCTCTTTGCCCGATTCTCATCAAGTTTCGTCATCGCAAACCAACGGTTACTTGGAATTCCGGGGGCATTCTCCTTTGCGATCCAGCAATTTGTATTACAAGGATTGCCCACAACTAAAACGCGAATATCCGAAGCGGCATTTTTTTCGAGCGCCTTTCCTTGGCCAACAAAAATTTTTCCGTTAATTCCGAGGAGCTCCTTGCGCTCCATCCCCTGTTTACGAGGAACACTTCCAACGAGAAGCGCCCAATTGACTCCTTTAAATCCCTCTTCCGGAGAAAAGGCCGGAACGATTCCTTGCACGAGAGGAAAAGCGCAATCCTCTAATTCCATCGCGACCCCCTTGAGTGCATTTTCCGCTTGCGGAACTTCGACAAGATGGAGGATCACTGGTTGATTTGGGCCAAACATCGCGCCGGAGGCGATCCGAAACAAGAGAGAGTAACCAATTTGACCAGCAGCGCCTGTGATCGCGACTCGAATAGGGGAATTTGTGCTCATAATGAAATGATCAACTCAAATTCAAGATCAACTGACAAGACTAAATCCTCCAAACCGATCCGAATGTAGAGAATGTTATCCTCGCAAATAAAAGACTAATAGCCCGATAGCTTAAATTCATTTCTTGCATTAGAACTGATCGGATGGGGTCACGGGCTTTTAATTCCCGTGACCCTTCCACACCACCGGACGTGCGGTCTTCCGCATCCGGCGGTTGAACCCAGTCAGGTTTACTTTTGTATCCCAACGGTACTCCAAGGAATAATGAACCCATATCTTTCCAGTG
>CAMCSM010000105.1 GCA_945877805.1 Methylacidiphilum caldifontis
AAAGCAGTTGGAACCACGGATATCACGGATCACACGGATTTCCAATAGTTTAGGGAAAATTGCACGTTCACCTTTTGGGTGAAGAGAAAAACGGAGATTAATTCTCATAAACTCCTCCATCCGTGGTATCTGTGTTATCCGTGGTTAAAAATGATTTTGAATTGAGTTGATCTGCGAAAATCTGCGGCATCTGCGGATAACTCAGTGGCTTCTATTTCAATTTCAAAAATTGGGCGGTTTCGTGACTGATTTGGCCGGAGGTTTCCAGTTCGAGGACCCGTTTCTCCCATGATTTACTGACGCTTTTTTGATCTTCGATCGATTTTACCTCGAAGCTCGCCCAAGTGCCGTGCAGTAAGGTGCTTTGAACGGGGGTATTTTCGTTGGCAAGAATCTCATAAACGAGCGTCGGTCGTGTGAAGGTCTCTTGATTGGTTTGAGTCGGGACCAAGGTTTGACAGATCACTCCCCGGAGCATGTAGCTGAGTTTGGTTTGAATCGAGCGCGCCATCTCTTGAGGATGATTGTCGACGAGGGCATCCAGGACACGAGGGATGCGGTCGGCATGCATCGTCGTAATCACCATATGCCCGCTGCAAGCGGCATCGACAGCCGCCTGAATCGCTTCGGGAGTCCGCACCTCACCGATGATGATCAGGTTCGGCTTTTCCCGTTTTGCTTTGTAGATTCCCTCGCTCCAGTTTTCAACATGGTAGCCGACATGCTTTTGCGAGATGAGACTTTGCTCCCAATTAAAAACATATTCGACGGGGTCTTCTAAGGAGACGATGTGCGAACCGGGATAACGCTCTGCAAATGCACGAACGAGAGAGGCAAGGGTCGTCGATTTACCACTTCCGGTCGGTCCGCCAATAATGACGAGGCCACTCTTTTTTGAGAAGAGTTCTGATCCGAGAGAAGCGGGGAACCCGAGCGCTGTTAAGGGGTCAATTGCAGAGCGTAAAATACGGATGTCGAGAGCGACTCCGCGATAGTTTTCACTTTGGTGTCCTCGAAATCGGTGAGGGATTCCGCCGACCATCGCATCGAAGCAAAAATCGACGGTCTTCGAATCTTTGAGGTCTCCCTCGACATTCACCCGATGAGTCTCGCTCACGAAATCGATCATCTCCTGTTCCGTCATCGGCGCTTTGAGTTTGGGATGGGGAATCCACCGGCAGTTGATATTGATAAAGGGGGGAAGTCCGACCTGCAGCCGCATATCGGTCATCGATTGAATTAATTCTTCATCATTCAGGTATTTGTCAACGACGCTCATAGAGTTCCTTATTTTAAAATGAGAGTGGGAATCGGTTCTGATTTTGGAGAGAGAGAAGGGGGAATTGATGGATCTCGGGGGAGTTTGATCGGGGAGAGAGACTCCGCTGGGGGTTTCGTTTCGATGCGAATCGATCCCGGTGCTTGCCCTGGTTTGATTTCGAAAGCGCCACTTTGAGCGAGGGGGACAATGAGATCTTCTGCGGTGATTCCTCCCGTGGGGCGGAGAACAATTTCCAGATCACCTCCTGCTTTTTGGGCCGCTTTGCGGAGGAGCTGAATTTCACGGAGAGCGAGTTCAAGTTTAACCGTAGATTTAGAGGAGGGAGGAGTGCTGGGAGTGCTCAACGAATGCTGAGCAGTCACCGGAATTGCGCGGGGGATGGGAGGGATTGCATTTTGTGAGGAATCTTGGGTGAGATCTTTGACCGGAATCTCGATAGCGTGAAGCGCTCCCAGAAAGAGAGTGGCGAGGAGAATCGATAGAGTGAAAAAAGATCGGTTCATATTTTTCGTTCCGACGAAAAATATTCGTGCTCCCCCGATCCGAATCGGGGCAAAGCCCGAAAACAAAAAAACAAATGAAACTGTATTTTTAAAATTCATAAATCGGAATTCAATGGGATTGAAATGAGGAAGAGACTATTTTCATTGAGGAGACATCCTTGGTTTCGGTCTTTGACCAATTTATGTAAGAAGTCGCAAAAATTAAAAAGAAGAAAAGAAAATAAATTTATTTTTGAGCGATTCGATTTTTGTCAGAATCCATTTGGAGGTTAAACCGGCCTTGGGAATCGAGGGTGATCTCCTGTTCCTCGCCGGTCCAGCGGACGAAGGCCTTTCCGTCGCGGATTCGGATTTGAATCGGAGGAAGGGCTCTCTTTTCGGCGCAGGTACTTCTTTCGAGGAGAGCAGCGCTTCGGGGAGATTCTAATGGGGGAGTGGGATTGATTTCAATCTTCGGTCGGTTATCGGGAGCGACAGCGGTGAGATCGATGACCTCAATCTTCAGTTCTGTGGAGGGAGGAGTGGGAGAAACTGAGGGGGATTTCTTCATTTGAATCTCCCCAGAGGGGAGTTTCTGAATTTCGATCGACTCTTCTGCGAACAGCGGAAGAAGGAGCAGGAGGAGGGATAAAGAGAGTTTCATCTCCCTGCTGTGGGAGAGCGGGCAGGAGTCGTCAAGGGAGGTTAAATGACATTTATTCCTTTTAAATCATTCTAATATTTTCGATTTAATGGGATAACGGGGGGATAAAATTTAGTGCTAAAGTATTGAGTTGAATCCCTTTTGACTTGTTAAAGTTTTCCCATACAAAACAAATATGAAAAAGAAGAAGCTCCCAAAAGTCTCCCCTTCTCCCTCTCAATGCGGATTGGAAACTCCCTCTGGTATTCAAAGCCTCCTTCTTTTTCTTTTCCTGATAGCAGTTGTTGGGGGGATTTACCTTTTCATTTATCGACCCGCACCCTCTAAAATTGAAAATTGGGTGAAGCACCCTAAAAAGATTCCATCTTTGGACATCGCCTTGATGAACCTCGAATGTGCCAAAGGATTAAACGGCACAGAGGACTTGAATATTCCAGAAACTTTGGAAATGTTGGATCAGTGGGCTGCTCAAATCAAAAAAAGAACCGATCAGCTCATGGGCAGATTTTACGTTAATCCCGAAAATTATAATCATTCAGAAGCCTATTTTCGGATGCTTGCTTTTGTCTCCATTCTTCAATCGGATTATTCCGTTCGGTACAAAGAAGACTCTCTATTTCGTTTAGACAATCCCTCTTTGCCAGATGAGTTATTTTTCAAAGATGCAAAGGACATTTTTATTCATGGCATCATGGAAAAAGCGAGGCAAGGAACGTGCGCCTCGCTTCCTGTTCTCTATGTGTCATTGGGGCGACGAATGGGCTACCCTCTCTATCTGGTTCCCGCCAAAAAGCATTTATTCCTTCGATGGGATGATGGCAAAGAGCGGATCAATATTGAGGCGACAACGGAGGGTTTTGGATGACTTACGAACAAGGGAAAAGTATCAGGACAAAATCGCCTTGATCCAACAAAGGAAACTGACTCAAGTCGATCTTGCAAGAATGGAGATGGAGGGGGGAATTGATTCCTCAACCGCCACCTATTTACAGAATGTGATTCAATCCCAAAAAGAGCGGGAAAAACAAGAGGCGATTCATGATCTTAACCGCAAAACAAAAGATGGAACGATTTCCCGATTTGAGCTAGATCATTTGGGAAAGATTGTCGATCAAACCGATGACCCTCTCATGATTAATATGTGGAACCAAGCTCAACATTCATTTTTGAATGCCCAATCCAAACGGGTAAGAGAAAACTTTGATCGGATCAAAAAACTCAACGAAGATAGCCAAAAGAAAATGAATCAAGGTTGGCAATGAAAACACTCCTCTCACTCCTTCTGTTACTTACTTTCTCAATTACCGCTAACGCCTTCTATTGCCCCACAAAAGGACGTTTTCTTAACCTCGATCCGATTGGGGAGGAAGCATTTGTTTTTTTTCATCGTGAAAATATTCTTACAAAATTAAAGCTAGAAAAGATTGAATTGTTTGAGATTTCAAAAGAAGATTTGAACTCCTTGAGTGATGAGGATAAAAAAATCGTTCAAAAATGGATTGAAGATGAATTTCGTTACCATTTAACTAATGAGATACAAAATACTTATCTTTTTGTAAAAAATCAAACTATCAATGCTTTTGATTTTCTTGGTTTAGCTTGGATTGGGCAAAGACCTTTGGAAGGATTTAAAAAATCTGGATTTATGACGACAGGACCATTAGGGAGAGCCCTTAACACAAATATTGCGCACTCTCACATTTTTTTTGAGGACAAAAAGGAACCTACAAACGTTGGGTATGGTCAGAAAGGACTTTTCTACGACGAGTCCTCAAATGGTTATAAAAAGATATTTGGAGGCTATGACGATTGTATTATGCGTGCAGCCGTAGATTCTGCACCTCAGTCATCAAGCTACTGTCTAATTGGACGAAACTGTCAAACTTGGGTTGATGGAGTTATTAAGAAATATTACGAATTAAAAAGTAAAAAATAAATTTATGAATTTTTCTCTACCTTTTAAAATTTTACTTTCTATTATAATAACATGTGTAATTTTATTTGTTCTTTATATTTCATTATATCTTTATTCTTTTTCTAAAGGAATAAATGATAAACCTTTATTTGAAAGCAACTTTTTTTTTCATTTAGAAGGCGAACAAAAAACTTTTTATTTTCAGCCTCGGCTATTTAAACAATATTGTATTGAGATTAAATCAGAAGTAAGTTTGCCTCATTTTAACTACGAATCTTCGAGAATTGGTGGAAAAATAAAATGGGAATTATATTTGAATGATAGAAAAGTTCGAAGTTCTTATCTTAACTTTAAACACGCTATTACGACTTTTGAATCGCTAAAAAATAATCGGAGGGGCGTTGATTTATATACTTTTGATCCGATAACAGATTCTTTTTTAGGGTTTTATCCGGGAAAATACAAATTAGTCTTAACAGTCGAAGAAAAAGACGAAATTTTGATCGACTTTGTAAAGTCTTTAAAAATAAGTTTTGATGTGTACCAGTCTAAGATTTAAACTCCCATTAAATGAAGCGTTTTTTTATTCTACTGTCTTTTTCTGTTTTTATTGGAATTGGATTTCTCGATCTCGCTCCTCTGAAATCCAATCCGTGGAATTTCCAGTTTTGGCGTTTATTTTAAATGCCCCTGTTTTTTGAAACTTTTTAAATTCAGGAGTTAAATAACGGTTGCTCCATCTGTTTATTTCGGGATTTTCTTGCGGAGAATAAGGTTTGATCTCTGCGACCGGTTTTCCTCGGTGAGTGATAATGACTCGTTGATCGCTCGATGCTTTCTCAACATAACGCCCGGTGTGCGAGTGAAGCTCTCGAATTGAAATTTGGATGGCATTCATCTCATCAATGTGACACGCGTGATACGACATGTCAAATAACGCCTCGTGTTTGATTATTTCCATTGAACTCCCTTGGGAGAGCGGGCAGGAGTCGTCAAGGATTTTAAACCGCTTATCCCCCTGACCGTTCACTGACGGATCACTCATCAAGGAAGGCCTAATAGCTCACTCGGATTGAGGCTAATTGACCGATGGACTGATTGGCTGTTGGGTTTAAACCGATCAGCCAAAAGTCGCTTTGCGACTGTACAGCCCATTAGTCCATTAGCCTCTCTTCCCCGCCTCTTCCTCTATCCGTGGACGTTATACGATTGATGAACTTGTAAGATAAATACCCCTGAGGACTTTGTTGAGGAGGTCCTATCCATTCTCGATGCCTGTCTCTTTTAGCCGCTCTCTTAATATAAACCGGATTAGCCGGAACTAAGACTCATTTGTGTGGCGAGTCGTTTTTAGATCGAATCAACTCTTCCGACTCCGGTTTATGAAATTTGTTTGCCCCGATTTTTGTCGGGACTGCTTTCCCTATTATAAAATCTCTTTGGTTTTTATTCTATTGCAAGAATTAGGTTAAGTTTAAGCCTTTCGTTGCCGATAATAAGAATATTATGGATTGTTCCTCTTGTGCAAGTGCCTATGCGGCGAACCAAGTGACCCAGATTTCGGAATCAACGGGATCTTTCTCTGTTGCTGCCTTTGCGCTGGGTAAATCGAAACAGGCCGAGGAATCGGCGATTCTGCCGTTGATTGAAAAGCTTCCGGATTTAGGGGGTTATAACGCCCAAGGGGGCTCTTCGACCGTCACCACTCCTGGAAGTCAGCTCAATCTTCGCGTTTAATCGAGATCGTTGGTCGTCACGAGGAACTGTTTTAAATACTGTTTCGGTGAAACCCCGATCCGTTTTTTAAAGACCTGATTAAAGTGGGGGACGGATTGAAATCCGGATTCAATCGCAATATCAGCAATCTTTTGATCCCCCTCATGAAGGAGTAATTTGGCATTTTCCAAGCGCAGCCCATTGAGATAGTCCAAAAGATTGACCCCAGTCTCTTTGAGAAAGAGCTTGCAGAGATAAAAGCGGCTAATCCCGACCTTCTTCGAGATCGTTTCGAGGGAGATTTTCTTTTTAAAATTCGCTTTTAAATAGTCGATCACCAAGGCGATTTTCGAGGTCTCCCCCTTTTCTTTGACGGAGGAGTCTTTCGCAAAGATTTCGATCTGAGAGGCAATAATTTTTAAGAGTTCAATCCGATCATCGTATTGGCGTTGAGAGAGCGTGGGAGTTCCCTCGTAGAATTCGGAGAGCTGAACCCGTTCTTTTCCTTGAAGCGATTTATCGAGCCATGCGGGGCGTTTTAAACTCTTTGGAGGATGCTCCTGAATCCGAATATGTCCGGTTTGAAGATAGCCGACGAGTTGGTAGTCGAAATGAATCGGGATCGTTGTTTCGACCAACCCATGACCGCAAAACTGAGAGTTCTCCGATTGTGTATTTTCCGTCATTTTCTTTTGAAAGGAGGCACATTCGCCGCAACCTCGTTCGGTTGCTGAGACCATTTTACAAAAGGGATTGGCATACTTCTGATCCATGATCCCCAAATCTTTAAAGGGAGCGGGAGCAAAATAAACCGGCAACTGAGCCGTTTCTGAAAAGGCATCGAGCCATCGCTTCACCTGAGGTGAATTTTTTAAGCTTAAGGCAAGTTCGGTAACGATTTTCATGCGGTGTCTCTCCAAATTTAGCTTTTATTGGCCTTGTTTGACAATGGAAATAACAAGGTCGATAAGCCCTTGACATCTTTCCCTATCTTTTCCATGGTTCGGCGATGTTACTTGAAGGTAAAAATGCTATTGTGACCGGTGCCAGTCGTGGAATCGGTCGGGCCATTGCCCTTGAACTTGCCTCTCTCGGGGCCAATGTCGCCTGCGTGAGTCGCTCTCTTGACTCTCTTCAGGAGACGATCCAAGGAGTGATCGCTCTCGGTCGTAAGGCTCAAGGGTATGCTCTTGATGTCGCAAATACCGATGCGGTGGATAAAGCCGTCGAGCAGATCAGTCAAGATTTCGGTACTCTCGATATTCTCGTGAATAATGCCGGAGTCACACGTGACACGCTGATGATGCGGATGTCGGAGCAGGATTGGGATTTCGTTCTCGATACCAATCTCAAGGGAGCCTTTAACTGGATCAAGCCCGTGACCCGCACAATGATTCGTCAACGCTCGGGGACGGTGGTCAATATCGCCTCTGTCGTCGGATTGATCGGAAATGCTGGCCAAGTCAACTACTCCGCTTCGAAAGCAGGGCTGATTGGATTAACAAAATCGGTCGCACGCGAGGTCGCCAGTCGTGGGATCACCGTGAATGTTGTTTGTCCGGGATTTATCGAGACCGATATGACCAAAGAGCTTTCCGAAGAGGTTCGTAAAAAAGTACTCGAACAGATCCCGCTCAAGCGTTTTGGACAGGCGACAGACATCGCAAAGATGGTCAGTTTCCTTTGCAGTCCCCATTCGACTTTCATTACCGGACAGACCTTCACCGTCGACGGTGGAATGGTCATGTCATAGGAAATTTAGAGGTGAATGAATTTTTATGTTGCAATGTTTCTAATTCCTACTAACACCCAACCAATTCCTGATAAGAACAAGGAGAACACTATGGCAGAAAAAACCGTTGAAGAAAAAGTAAAAGAGATCATCGTCGAACAACTCGGCGTTAACCCAGAACAAGTAACAACCACCGCTAAGTTTATTGAAGACTTAGGGGCCGATTCCTTGGACACCGTCGAGCTCGTGATGGCCTTCGAAGAGGAATTCGATATCGAAGTTCCGGATGAAGAGGCTGAAAAGCTTCAAACTGTAGGCGATGTCATTCGCTACATTGAAGAAAACAACGATAAATAATCGACTAATTTAACATAGGGCATCTTCTCCTTAAAAAAGAGGATGCCCTTTTCTTCATGTCAATTCGTCGCGTCGTGATCACCGGTATGGGTGCTGTTACTCCTTTAGGGAATGACATCGCTACTTATTGGTCCGCTCTTATTGCCGGTCAAAGCGGGATCGCCCCGATTCAAGCCTTTGATACAACGGCCTTTGATGTCACTTTCGCTGGCGAAGTGAAGAATTTTTCCCCGACCCCTTTTTTTAAAAATCCCAAAGATGCGAAGCGTAACGATCGTTATGCTCAATTCGCGATGGCAGCGGCTAAAGAGGCCTATGCACAGTCTGGGATCGAGACTTTCGATATGGAGCGCTCAGGGGTCATTGTTGGCTCAGGAATCGGCGGTCTCATCTCGATTGAAGAGGAACACACCAAGCTGATTCAAAAAGGCCCCAGTCGTGTCTCCCCTTTTCTCATTCCTTTAATGATCAGCAACATGGCCTCGGGAAATATCGCCATGGAGTTCGGCTTTGGCGGCCCTAATTTTGCGGTCGTGACCGCTTGTGCGACGGCGAATCAATCCATTGGCGAGGCCTGGCGCATCATTCGTACTGGGGAAGCCGACCTGATGATTGCGGGTGGAAGCGAAGCGGCCTGTACTCCCTTGGGCATCGCTGGATTTAGTAATATGAAGGCCTTAAGCCCTCGTAATGAGGCTCCGCAGAAAGCCTCCCGTCCTTTTGATAAAGATCGCAACGGATTTGTCCTTGGCGAAGGGGCTGGCATCGTCATTCTTGAAAGCCTTGAACATGCTCAAAAGCGGGGAGCAAAAATTCTTGCGGAACTGGTCGGCTACGGAATCTCTGCCGATGCCTACCATATGACCTCTCCTCATCCGGAAGGAAAAGGGGCCGCCCGTGCGATGAAAATCGCCCTCCAGCACGCCGGAGTTACCCCAGAGCAGGTTTCCTACATTAACGCCCATGGAACCTCCACTCCTCAAGGAGATATCTGCGAGACCAATGCGATTAAAGCGGTTTTCGGAGAGAATGCCAAAAAAGTGATTGTCAGTTCGACGAAGTCGATGACCGGTCATCTTCTCGGTGCAGCAGGAGCCATTGAGCTGATTGCTTGTATTAAAGCGATCGAAACCGGCTTAATTCCTCCGACGATTAATTTAGACAATCCAGACCCGGCTTGTGATCTTGATTACACCCCCCACAAAACCCGTGAGGCAAAGGTGGAGATCGCTCTGAATAACTCCTTCGGCTTTGGCGGGCACAATGCCTCCATTGCGATCCGTCGTTTTACCGCTTAACCCATTTCTGTTTGGCAGGGGGTTGAAGGGCTGCAAATAAACACTGCTTAAAGACATTGAATCCCTGTCTCACACCAAGACACGAAGTCACAAAAGAAAAGGCATTTGAACCTAAATTCGGCAATCCATTTAACCACGGATAACACGGATAACACAGATACCACGGATGGAGGAGTTTATGAGAATTAATCTCCGTTTTTCTCTTCACCCAAAAGGTGAACGTGCAATTTTCCCTAAACTATTGGAAATCCGTGTGATCCGTGATATCCGTGGTTCCAACTGCTTTTTTTAGG
>CAMCSM010000106.1 GCA_945877805.1 Methylacidiphilum caldifontis
CTTCGGGTCGTCCACAACCTTCACTTCATCGCAAGCGGGAATCCTTCGATAAATCAATCATTGAAAGAAAACTCAAATCAAACTATAAACAAACAAGGTGTCACGGTTTTCGACCGCCCCCTGCTTCACTTTTGGAACGCCCTTTACACTTTATCTTTGGAATCCACTTCTCAATAGACTTATTAAAGATGGAGATTCCGAAACACTTAAGTTATCTCTAACAATCGTTTCTCAAGATCTTCGTGAAGGAGTTCGAAATTGCTTGAGACGAGCGGAGAAAAATCAGTTCAAAAAGTCCTTTCTCCCTCTGGACCCCCACCAACTCGTAAAACTCTTGATCACGAAACATCCTGCCAATATTCGTTCAGAGGAAGATCTTAAAAGCGTGATTATCGAGGAAATTTTAAATTTAGATAAAAATTTTAAAAAAGAGTTTAATCATAAGGCTTATCAAAGTATTCCTGAAAATGTCTTTCGTGCTCGTATTGCAAACGAGTTAACCTCAATGATTAATCAAAGACTCCTTGGATCTTCACAGGTCGTTTTTCCTTCAAACGAAATAGAAGCGGATCAAGAGAAGAATACTGGATCGGAAAAGAGGGTTGATATCAGTTTTTCTTATCAAAACCCTCAAAAGCCACATAATAAGTTTTTAGTGTTACTGGAACTTAAAAAAATATCTCATGATGATGTTTTAGAAGCGATGGAGGAACAACTCCTAGGTCGATACATGAAGGAGCGACAAGTTAAACAGGGAATTTATTTAGTAATTCATGATGAAGAAAAAAAGGGGAGTATCGCATCCCTACGCCGACACTTTAAGAATCAAGCGGCTCAATTAAAATTAAATAATCCTGAATACTCTATTGAGTCCTATGTCATCGATGGACCTAAAAAAACAATAAAGAGGAAAATCTCGAAAAAAAAAGATTAGGAAGTGGAACGTAGGTTTCAAAAAAGACCCTCAAAAAACTCATTTACCTTTCGGGAGGAGCCTTGGGCCTCTTTGCGCTCCTTACGAAACCCCTGCTACCCCCTTTTCTGGTTGCCAACCCTCGGCTCTCCAATTTCTTTCCCGCTATAGATGTGCGCTATTGCGCAGGGAGTGCGTGAAACAATGCCTTTGAATTTTTTTTATGTTGGCCCTCATGCGTACAGATGTCGTGCTTACTCTGCGCTGAAATCTTTATTTTTCTATTTTTGGGGCTTCAAAAATGCGACCACCTTCTGAGAGATCTCGGCCACAGTGGCCATCCGTCCCGATCCCTCATAGCCGCAGGCCAAAAGCCCTGTATCAGGGCCGATAAATTCTACTCCTCGACCTTTCAAGGTCTGGACATTCAAAACCGTCGCCGGATGTTCCCACATCTTTCCATTCATCGCCGGTGCCATCCAGATCGGAGCACGGGTCGCAAGGAGCAAGGAGGTCAACACATCCCCTGCCAACCCTAAAGCCGTTTGCGCTAAAACATTGGCCGTTACTGGGGCGACGAGTACTAAATCAGCAGAATCGGCGAGCGCAATATGTGCGGGGATTCCCTCAATGATCGGCTCATCCTCTACCGTGATCACCGGTCGCTTCGAAAGGGACTCTAAGGTCAAAGCCGTAATAAACCTTGTTGCTTCACGAGTCATCACCACATCGACCTGAATCCCCGCTTGCGACAAAGCACTCGCTAGATCGGCCGCCCGAAAGGCGGCAATGGAACCAGTCACTCCTAGAACCAGATGGGGGGGATTCGATTTCAAATCATTCAAAGCCATCCCCTATTATCAACAAGAGAACCTCCCTTTGTAAAGAGACATTCCCGCATAAATCGGTCAAAGATAGTCAAAGATATCTCCTCGATGAAAGCATTCTCTAACCTATTTCAATTGCATTGAATTCCGATTTATGAATTTTAAAAATACAGTTTTTTTTATTTTCGCGACTTGCCGAATATTTTTCGTTCCGACGAATAATAATACGAAGAACTTCAAGAGTGAGGGACTAAATATACTATTGAACTTTTCAAAACCATCTGAAGACTCACTTTTATATGATCTCACTCGTCTCCACGATCCTCAACGACAAAGCGGGTGCCCTCGCACTCTTCGTCGACCTTGAAAAACAGAGCCGATTCCCGGATGAAATGGTCGTCGTCGATGGCGGATCTCAGGATGGTACTTGGGAATTTCTGCTTCAACGAGTCGATACACTTCCTTTTCCGCTTCGTCCGATTCAAATCAAAGGGGCCAATGTCTCCCATGGACGCAATCAGGCCATCGAGGCCGCTCAAGGGGAGTGGATTGTCACGACCGATTTCGGCTGCCGACTCGATCCTCTTTGGATCGAAAAACTCGTCGCTCCTTACGAACAGGATCGGACGATCCAAATCGTCACCGGAAGCTGGAAAATCAATCACTCCGAGATTCACTCCCCAGCCGCCTGGGCCGAGTGGGCGCTCGCCCAAGGGGAAATCGGAATGGTCGCCACCCCCACTTGCCTCGCCTCCACCCGATCGATCGCATTCCATAAATCAGTCTGGAGCGAGTTTGGAAAATATCCTGAAGATCTCTCACTCGCGGGAGATGATGCGATTTTTAGCCTCTGGATGGTCTCCTCCAAAAAACGGATCGCAGCAGCTCCGGAAGCCATTTGCACTTGGCATCGATTCGAAAAGCTCTCCAGCTATTTAAAAGAATCAAAACGGAATTTCCTCGGCTGCGGTGAGGGCCTTTTCTTCCTTAACTTTGGAATCAAAACCGGAATTCAAAGTGCCCTCGAACTCCTCTCCCTTCTTGCTCTCTGTTTGCTCAGTCATCCCCTGAGTTTACTTTTTTTTATTCTCATTTGGACAAAACGATTCTTGAAATGGGGAAAAGCGCTACGATTCCTGATCGAAACCGAACATTGGTCGATAGGAAAAGGGATTCGACTTCTTCCGTGGATTATTGCTTTTGATGTGGGGACACGTTGGATCGGCATTCGTGGCTACTGGCAAGGATTCCTCCAAGGATTTTGGCGATGTCGCAGCACCCGGATGTTACTCACCCGACTCCAAATTCCCCGCTGGTAAACCGCTGAGACAAAAGAGAGGCTAATCGGCTGATGGACTGTTGGGCTAATGGGGGGGAGTTAAAACTCTCAGCGTCTCAGCGCGAGGCACTCCCCCTGCATTTTAAATAGATTTAAGCTATCGAGCTATTCGGCTATCGAGCTGTCAGGCTCTCCTCCGAGTGTTCCAATTAAATCCCCCTTCAAACGGGAAAGAGGCCAATTTTTATCTTGCGAGAATCCTCTTTTGATCCCCACACTCACTCTACATGATCCCTGATCTCCAAGCCTCCTTTCTCTGTGAAGATGTTCGTATCGAAGCCAACGGAGGCAATTCGATCGTTGGGATCGTTAACTTTATCGGCGCCCCGCAATTTCCGATTCGTGTCATGAAGCTCTGTGTCTGGACCCGTTGGTGCTCCGGCTCAGGATCGTTCACTCAAAAAACTCGGATCGTCTTACCGGACGATCACACGGTTCTTGCCGATTCCTCAACCGAATTTAATCTGAATCACGAAGAGGGGCATGCCACGAATATCAATTTCTTTGGTGGACTAGAATTCCCTCTCGCCGGAATCTATCACATTGAGATCTATTTGGGTGAGACCTTAAAACTTCGTTATCCTCTTCCCCTTATTCATCCACAAATTTCTCCTACAAGCGAATGAAGATTGAACTCCCTTTTGGATTTATTCGTCCTTGGGAGGGGAAAGATCTTTCCGTCCTTCTCCGATGCCTGCGACAAGAACGAGTTCGAAAAAACCTTCGCTCCCCCTCAACTTATTCCCCCTCTCCCTCTCAAACTCCCAGTCACTTTGCTCTCGTTGCCAATTCACAGACGGTCGGCGGAGTCGGATTTGACTTAGACCTTCCCCACTCCCGAGCTCATCTGGGCTTTTGGATCGATGAGCCGTTCACGGGACAAGGAATCATGTCTGCCTCTCTCCGCGCCCTCTGTGGCTGGTTCCAATCGCAACATCCCCATCTGATCATTCAATCGACGGTTTACGGATGGAATCCGATCTCTCAAAAGCTTTTAGAAAAAGTCGGATTCACTCAAGTGGCCTATCTTCCCAAAGCGATTCATTATTCAGATGAAGTGACCGATCTCCTGATCTACGAGTGGGACTCCATCTCGCAAACTCATTGGAAAACAGGAGTGAAGTGAACTTAAAAACATTCGAATAGGGAAGGCAGAAAAAAAGGAATTAAAACAAAAAAACAAAGAATTTTTCCTTTTCCCCTCCCCCCATCAGCCCCACAGTCCACGCTTAGTCCGCCGTAGTTTCGACGTAGGTGGATCAGCCGATTAGCCTCTCTTTCTCAGCGTCGCTGCGGGAGACAATCTCCTTCATTTAAAATTACTCTTGGGGAACAACCGGAACTCCCTCAGGGGCCGACAGAATCGCTTTTTGCACTGAACGAACATCAAAAACTCTCAGAACACGATTAAAAATACCTGAAACCGCATTCCCTGTACTATCGATAAGATCGACAGAAAGATCATATCGTCCCACTTTCAAGTTTTTCCAAAAAATCCCTTTCCCCACCTCATCGATTCCTTGAATATTGCTCAGTCGATAGCGTACCTTGAGCCCTTTTTCTTGATCGGAGAGCGTATGGATTCGATAATCCAACCAAACCACCCCCTCTGGAACGGAATCCACGGGGTCAATCGAGGGGATATTTAAGGTTAAAAAAGGGGTATTTGGATTAATGTAATTTTGATAATCTTTTTTAATCACATAAAAGTAGATCATGGCAAAGGCCTGAGGATCGGCAATCATCCTCCCATCTGGCTTCACGGCAAAAACTCTTAAGGTATGTCCCCCTGGAGAAAGCTCTTTCAAGGTCATGGGACGCTTCAACTGATCAATCGCAACAGGAGATTGATTATCTAAAATGGCATGAAGCCGATTCCCATAAGGAGCCATTGAATAATTCGTGACTTGAAAGAAAAAATCGACCTCGTTGACAGGGCACAACTCCAACGGCTTCGGAGAGAGAATCGACACTGTAATCGGCTCCATCGGATTATCGGATCGCCCATCAAATCCCTTTTCAAGAACCGGTTCGATCGGAAAATTTGGAACCGCCCGAGCAACAGGAATAGAGTCGGTAGGAGTCTGAGCGATTAAAACTCCTCCTCCCAAAAAAACTAACAGAAGACTCTTCATCCTTTTTATGTATTCATTCCTCATCACAAAGATCTATTAATAAACTGCAAAAACTCCGCAGTCAAACATTGGAATCAAAAAACAGTTTTACTCATGCCAAAACCGTCTCCGCCACGAGACTCTCCACAAATCCGGAAATCGTATGCGGAGCGGCCTCAAAACCAATCTCATAGCCCAACTCCTTCATCTTCGCACTCGTCACCGGTCCCATGCTCCCAAATTTCGGTTTTTTTCCCGTGGTCTGGATCTGAAGCGGATGCCAATGCTCGACGGTACTCGAACTGGAAAAAAGGACCCAATCGGCTCCCTCCTCAATGAATCGCTGACGGTTCCCCCACAGATCTTCGGTCTCTGGAACCGTATCATAAATCGGCCACTCCCAAAGCTCCCCCCCCATTTCAAGAAGCCCTTTCGAAAGCTCGGGGGTTCCAATCGAAGATCTCGGCATACAGAGGCGCTTCCCCTTCACCATCTCGACGGGAATCTGAGCCGCAAGTCCCTCAGCGGTAAATTCGGTCGGCTGAAAATCGACCTTCACTAAATAGGCCTCAATCGACTTCGTCGTCCCCGCTCCCACAGAAGCAATTTGAACAGAACCCAACTTGCGAATATCGCCATTGATTTTCAAAAACGATTTAAAAAAACAATCGACCGCATTTGGGCTCGTAAAAATCAGAAGATCGACTTGATCTCGAAAACTCTTCAGCCGTTTTTCTAATGCTTCATTGATCTCTCGGGGAACAATCCGTATCGTTGGAATCTCCAACACATCGGCCCCCAAGCCGAGAAGTTTCTCGGCGAGCTTGGAAGCTTGCGTTCGCGAACGGGTCACCACAACCCGTACCCCATGCAGGGGTCGATCTTCAAACCAAGCGAGTTCCTTTTGTAACGACACCACCTCCCCGACAATAAAAATCGCCGGCGCCTGAAATCCTCTTTTCTCCGCTTCTTCCGCAATCGTCCCCACCGTCGCCACCAGCGACTCCTGTTTCGGCCACGTTCCCCATCGCACCAAAGCCGCAGGCAATGTCGAGGCCGTCCCGTTGGCGATCAATTGATTCGCGATCTGAGGGAGTCGCTCCACCCCCATAAAAAAGACCCGAGTCCCCTTCAATGCCCCCAAGACCTTCCAATCCAAGGCCGAATCCGGCTTCGTCGGATCTTCATGCCCCGTAATAAAAGTCACGGTCGAAGAATACTCGCGATGGGTCACCGGAATTCCGGCATAGGCTGGAGCGGCAATTCCAGAAGTAATTCCGGGAACAATCTCAAAATCCAAACCCTCCGCTCTCAACGATTGCGCCTCCTCCCCCCCTCGTCCAAAAACAAAGGGATCTCCCCCCTTCAATCGAACCACGATTTTCCCTGCACGCACCATCTCCACGAGTTTCTGGTTAATTTGCTCTTGAGTCAGCGTATGATCCTTGGCCTTCTTCCCCGCATAGATCCGCTCCGCATGAGCCGGGACCCACTGTAAAATTCGAGGATTACAAAGATAGTCATAAATCACGAGATCGGCTTTCTCCAATAACTCCTTCGCTCTCAAGGTTAGAAGCCCTGGATCTCCTGATCCCGCTCCAACCAAATAAGCGACTCCTTTTGTAGCTTTTTTTTCTGATGCCATAAATTTTCCCTTAGATTTATTCTCTCTCCTTACAACTAACCCCATCCGTACATAATATCACCACTTTACTCATTTCTTCGGTGGCTTGGTTTTCTTCGGCTTCGGCAACTTCTTCAATGCCGTGGCAACCTTCTCAAAATCTAAATCCACAGGGCGTGGCTGGGAATCAATGAACGACCGGTATCGCTCGTATTCCAACTCTGCTTTCATCTTCGCCTGCTCTGCGGAAATCTTCCCTGCGTGATCCAGAAGTTCGTGCTCGGAGAGTTTCAGAAACTCGTCCAACTTCGTGATCCAATTGCTCATGGTCATCGCCTTGCGTTGCAAAGCCCGCAGTTCGGCAAATTCGATGTAGGCCATCACAATCCGGTTCAGCGTGTCGAGTTCAACGCCATCGAGGTAGTTCTTAGCGATGGAGACATCATCTTTGCGGATGATGCCGCCAGGTCTCGTGGTTTTCAAACCCATGAAGGGCTTGCCAGCATCCACCCGTGCATGGATCAGCTCCGCTGCCGTTTGTCCGTGTGTCGCCCAGTGCATCTTGTTCTGCACCGTGGCGAAAAATTGTTGCGACATCACCGTGTTCGGAGCGTAATCCACACTCGTCGCGTAAATATCCAGCACCTTCTGATAGAAACGCCGCTCGGACGATCGAATATCGCGGATCCGTTCCAGTTGCTCGTCGAAGTAATCCTTTTGGCCCTTGCCTGGCGGATTTTTTAGCCGCTCATCATCCATCGTGAAGCCCTTCACCAAATACTCGCTCAACCGCCCAATCGCCCATTGACGAAACTGCGTCCCGCGATGGCTTCGCACGCGAAAACCGACGGCCAAAATCGCCTCCAGCCGATAGTGCCGGAGCTTCCGGGAGACCTCGCGCCCCCCTTCTAATCGAACTTGTAAGTAATCCTTACAGGTTGCCGCTTCGACCAGTTCGCTCTCGGTAAAAATGCTCCCCAAGTGGAGGGTTACATTCTGAGGTGTCGTCTCGAACAATTCGGCAATCTGCGCCTGCGTCAGCCAGAGAGTTTCATTCTCAAACCGGCACTGGATACGCGTGCGACCATCCTCCGTTTGGTAGAGGATTATTTCCGAATGAGGCAATGGTTCGATACTCATGGAGTGATTTATTTAGCAGGAAATTCTCAATAAAGTCACTTTTTTCGATTGTTTTTCATTGGCTTCAAATAAACCGCAAGCCATCCAACCGCTTTGACATGACTCCTCCAAGCTCTAAAAATATCGGCAGCAAAAACGATCGCCTCCTCCCTACTTCCTGCGGAGTAGTCCTCGGGAAGATTTTCAGGAATCGCTTTTTTACCGGAAACATACTCCTCGGTATATCGATTCACTTTTCGCACTTCCGGAAAGATTTTTAAAGCCTCTTGATACTTTCCTGACAACACAAACTCCAAAAGAGAGCCCCAGGCAAAAACCGTACTGAAAGTCGATTCGTCGTATTGCTTCAATAACTTGCGAGCTGGTGCGAGTCGCCCCAGAGCAAGATTCAGAGAGAGTAAAAGATAACGAACCCCTTGATTATCATTCGGATTTAATTCCAACATCCCTTCGAATTCATTGACCGCCTCCTGATACCTACCGACATCAAAAAGCGCATCCGCTAATTGCTGACGTGCCCGCATATAAGGACGGGTCTCATGAACCAGCCAAAAATGACCCTTGGATTGATGGAAAAGTTTTTCTCCTAGATTTCGTTGAGCTAGTTCAACAATTTTTTTGAGTAACTCGATCTCATCCGCTGGGGAGGGCTCTAGAAAAGTCAAAACACGCAGAAGAACATCGATTTGACCAGGATCAAGCTTCAGCGCCTGACCGAGGAGTGAGAACTCCTTTTCGGGATTTTCACTCTCCGCGGACCGATAAAAAAGATCATCGGCATCAAAAGAGGGTTTATAGTTCTCCTTTTTTAATTCCTCTTCAAGCATTCTCATGAAAGCGAGAACACCAAATTGAGATTGAAGAAGTTGGAGGGAGTTAGGGGAGGGTTGTTTCATAAAGTTTTTGTAAATCTTACAGCAACTTCAACGCCGCCCGAATCATCTCCTCGGTCGACAAAGCCGGATTCTCACTCTGAACCGTTGTCACTGCTTTCTGCGAGTCGATCTGCTTATACCCCAAGGTAATCAACGCCATGATCGCATCATTTCGATTGCGCTCCACCGGGGTCGTCGCTTGCTTTTGTGTCTGCCAGACCTCAGAAACTCCCATCCGATCTCGCAGCTCAAGAACAATTCGTTCCGCGGTTTTCTTTCCAACTCCCTTGATTCGACTCAACGCCACACTATCACTATTCAAAATCGCTTGGCGAAACAAGGCCACTGGCATCCCACTTAAAACCGATAAGGCCATCTTCGGCCCTATCCCATCGACATAATCGACCAATAACTTAAACAGATCTTTCTCCTCCGCAGTCGCAAATCCAAACAAAGTATGCGCATCCTCCCTGACCTGTAAAATCGTCAGCAGCTTCACCTCCGCAGGAGGCAACGGAAGTTTCTCAAAGGTCGTCATTGGAACTTGAACCAAATAGCCAATTCCATTCACCTCCATGATCAGATGGGTCGGATAAGATTCAATCAATTGCCCCTTTAAAAAAGCGATCACAAAACCCCTTTTTTCTGAAGAAAGGGAATTAACTCATCGACTCCAAAATCAGCAAGGACCTCCCCCTCCCAATCCATCGTCGGCGTCTTCGTCTGCCCCGAAAGCTCAATCATCTCCTCAAAGGCCTCTTTGTTACTGCGAACCTCTATCCTCTCGAAATCAATTTTCTTCTCCTGCAAAAACTCCTCCGCCTCTTCACACCACGGACATCCCTCTTTCACATAAAGCTTCGGTTTAATCATCCTCCAATCATAATCCTTAGATTACCCCCG
>CAMCSM010000107.1 GCA_945877805.1 Methylacidiphilum caldifontis
GCCATCAATGGCATCATCCAACTCGCAAAACGGAACGCTAGAGGCTTTCGTAACTTCGAATACCTCAGAGCAATCTCGTATCTGCGATGTTCAAAACTCCAACTCAACCTTCCCACTCTATGACCCACTCAAAACGTCGAAGCTTCAAACCAAATATAGGCCTGAAAGTAATCTTGGGGCACTCCTTGGCCTTGAACATAAGCAATCGCCAAGTTAAACTGTGCGACCCCATACCCTCTTTCGGCTGCTTTCGTAAACCAAACAATCGCTTCCTTGTCGCTTTGGGGAACCCCTTGGCCGGTCGCATAACGAACCCCCAAACTATCTTGAGCCCCCGCATGTCCGAGATGAGCCGCATTCGAGAGCCACTTCACCGATTCTGTAAAGTTTTGCGTCACCCCAAAACCGTGAGCATAGGCAACCCCGAGCTGAAAAGTGGCCTCCAGATTGCCAGCCGTCGCGGCCTTGCTAAAATAATTAAAAGCGACCTTGTAATCTTGACTCACCCCAAGTCCTTTGTGATAACAAATGCCTAAAGCAGTCATCGCATCGAGATTCCCCTCTTCTGCCCCTTTTTTGATGTCGAAGTACGACCGCTTAATCCAATCCATAGAGTAAATTTACTGAGTAAACTTACTAAGTCAAATTCGGAAATTAACTAGTAAATTCGATCCTACCTAGGATACCACAACCAAACGTCTTTTGGTTCTCGCTCACCCGGTTGATGCTAATAAGAGTTTCAGCGAGGCTCATTAGGAGAAGTAAATTCGTCTCAATTCCCCTCTCTCCCTTTGACTTTTCGCACTTAAAAAATAGTCTGCTCGTTATGATTCTCAAAAGACTTTTCCAATCCACGATCGGCAAGAAGATCATAATGGCTCTCACGGGGGTTCTTCTCTTCGGTTTTGTGATCGTTCATATGCTGGGCAACTGGCAGGTATTTTCCGGGGCTGAGGCCTTAAATGATTATGCCCACCTGATTCAATCCAAGGCGATCGTTCTTTGGGGATTTCGACTCGCTCTCCTCGGAATTGTCGGGCTTCATCTTTGGGCCGCGATCACTCTCACTCTCGCGAATAGGGCAGCCGCCCCTGAAAAATATGCTGAGTCCAAAGCCCTCGGAACCACTTGGGCCTCACGTTCGATGACTTTAAGCGGTGTGATCGTCCTTGGATTTATTATTTTTCATATTCTTCATTTCACCGTTCGCTCGATCCCCGGTTCCCCTGACTATTTTCAACTAAATGAAAAAGGTTACCATGATGTTTACGCAATGGTCGTTCATGCCTTTCAAAATCCGATTCTTGTGGGAATCTATGTGATTGGAGTCGGACTCCTCTCGCTTCATTTAAGTCACGGACTTCAAAGTATGTTTCGCTCTCTCGGCTGGAGCGATCGCCGCTATCTTCCGCTCCAAATAAATTTCGCTCGAGTTTTTGCAGGCTTTATCTTTGTCGGAATGAGTGCCGTTCCGCTCGCTATTTTCTTCCAACTTAAACAATTTTAATTGATTCGAAATTAACCTGAAAGATTCGCCATGAAACTTGATCCTAAAATTCCCGCCGGCCCTCTCGATAAAAAATGGGGCTCTCATCGGATGAATCTCAAATTGGTCAATCCGGCCAACAAACGGAAATACGAAGTCATCGTGGTCGGCTCTGGACTCGGCGGAGGCGCCGCTTCGGCCTCTCTGGCAGAACTTGGCTACAACGTGAAATGCTTCTGCTTTCAAGATAGCCCCCGACGCGCCCACTCGATCGCCGCACAAGGGGGAATCAATGCTGCGAAAAACTATCAAAACGATGGCGATAGTATTAAACGTCTTTTTTACGATACGATCAAAGGGGGGGATTTCCGTGCTCGCGAAGCGAATGTTTATCGACTCGCTCAAGTCAGTATCAATATCATCGATCAATGTGCGGCTCAAGGGGTTCCCTTTGGTCGTGAATACGGGGGGCTCCTTGCCAACCGTTCTTTCGGAGGGGCTCAAGTCTCCCGTACCTTTTACTCTCGCGGCGCGACAGGACAGCAACTGCTCGTCGGTGCCTATTCCGCTCTCAGTCGTCAAATCGGACTCGGAAAAGTTCAAATGTTTCCTCGAACGGAGATGCTTGATCTGATTCTTGTCGATGGACATGCCAAAGGAATCGTCACCCGAAATCTCGTAACCGGAAAAATCGAGACCCATATGGCCGATGCCGTGATCCTTGGAACTGGGGGCTACGGAAATGTCTTTTATCTCTCGACCTACGCACGGGGATCGAACGCTACGGCAATCTGGCGAGCTTATAAAAAAGGGGCCGGATTCGCCAATCCCTGCTTCACCCAAATTCACCCGACCTGCATTCCGGTCTCGGGAGATTATCAATCGAAGCTCACCTTAATGTCGGAATCCCTACGCAATGATGGTCGTTGCTGGGTTCCCAAAGCCGTTGGCGACAAACGGGCCGCTCACGAAATCCCAGAAACCGATCGCGATTATTATCTCGAACGAATGTATCCGAGTTACGGAAACCTTGCCCCGCGGGATATCGCCTCTCGTGCAGCGAAAAGAGTCTGTGACGAAGGCCGAGGGGTCGGCCCAGGAGGCCTTGGGGTCTATCTTGACTTTGCCGATGCGATTCAACGACTCGGTGAAAAAACGGTTCGAGAACGTTACAGTAATCTTTTCGATATGTATCACGAAATCACGGGTGAAAATGCCTACAAACAACCGATGCGAATCTACCCTGCGATCCATTACACCATGGGCGGACTCTGGGTCGATTACAACCTGATGAGTAATATCCCCGGACTCTTTGTTTTAGGAGAGGCGAATTTCTCAGACCACGGAGCGAATCGCCTCGGAGCCAGTGCGCTAATGCAAGGTCTTGCCGATGGTTACTTTGTCATTCCCTACACGATTGGGGACTACCTCGCAAATCAGAAGCAAAAACGTCCAACGGCTGATTGCCCTGAAGCCCAGGCTGCTGAAAAAGCGGTTCGTGAAGAGATTAAGCAACTGCTTTCGATTAACGGAACAAAAACGATCAACGAATATCACAAGGAACTTGGAAAGATTCTCTGGGATCATTGTGGAATGGCACGAAACAAAGCGGGACTGACTCAAGCGATCGCTGAAATCCAAGCCCTGCGCGAAGATTTCTGGAAAAATGTCAAAGTTCCTGGCGAGTCGAATAATCTCAATCAATCCCTTGAAAAAGCGGGACGCGTTGCCGACTTCCTTGAACTCGGAGAACTGCTCTGTCGCGATGCCCTCGAGCGCGAGGAGTCGTGTGGCTGTCATCTCCGTGAAGAGTATCAGACGGAAGAGGGAGAGTGCCAACGAAACGATGCCCAATTCGCTCACGCCGCCGTTTGGGAATATAAAGGCAAAAACGAAATCCCTGTCCGTCACATAGAACTGATGACCTACGAAGAGATTCACCTCACCACCCGGAGCTACAAATGAATTTTAAACTTAAAGTCTGGCGCCAAGCCGATCAAAATTCATCGGGGTCTTTTGAGACCTACGAGGCCAAAAATGTTAATGCCAACCAATCCTTTATGGAGGTCTTGGATGTCGTCAATGATGACCTTACCAAAGAGGGAAAAGAGCCGATCGCCTTTGATCATGATTGTCGTGAAGGAATCTGCGGCACCTGCTCCTGTGTGATTAACGGGGAACCGCATGGTCCTGAAGATAAAGTGACCTCCTGCCAAGTTTACATGAGAAGTTTCCAAGATGGAGAGACGATCACCGTCGAACCATTTCGAGCGAAACCGTTTCCGATTCTAAAAGATCTGATCACCGATCGCAGTGCCTTTGATAAGATTATTCAGGCCGGTGGATTTATCTCCGTCAATACAGGCCAAGCCCCGGAGGCGAATGCCCTTCCGATCGGAAGAGAGACCGCCGAACTCGCCTTTGATGCCGCTCATTGTATCGGCTGTGGCGCCTGTGTCGCCGCCTGTAAGAACTCCTCGGCAATGCTTTTCGTTTCGGCAAAAGTCACCCATCTCGGACTCCTTCCACAAGGACAACCCGAACGTAATCGTCGCGCCCTAAAAATGGTCGATGTCATGGATGCTCAAGGATTCGGTGGCTGTACTAACACCGGTGCCTGCGAGGCCGTCTGTCCGAAAGGAATCCCTGTCGAATTCATCTCCCGCCTCAATCGAGACTATCTGACGGCAAGTTTGATGGAGAGACCGGAGTCGGAGTAATCGGTTCATTCCATAAATCGGTTAAAGACCGAAACCAAGGATATCTCTTCAATGGAAACATTCTCTACCCCGTTCTCATTGCATTGAATTCCGATTTATGATTTTTAAAAATACAGGATTCACCGCGGGGTAAACAGAGGGTAACGGAGGAAAATTCGGTTTTTATTTCAAAACAAGCTCAATAAAATAAATCCCCATTTCTCGTATCCTTATAAAATCTGTATTTCCTCCGTTGTCCTCCGTTTACCCTGCGGTGAATCCTGTATTTCCGTCGTCACTAAGAGCGGTAAAGTTGAAAACAACGACGAATTTAGATACCTCTGCCTTGGGGAGGAATTTTCCATCCGTTGACTTTTCTCCTAAAAGTCCGTATTCAAAAAAGGTATGTCACGCGATATTAATTGGAAAACAACGGATGAGGACGGAAATAAGTATCAAGTTCGAGTGCATTACTTCGGTGGTGCCTTCAAATTTCAATTCAAAGAAGCAGGAGCAGAGGACTGGGATTATAAACGTCCGATCTCTCTTCATGACCTCGAAACGTTTCTAGAAACCATCCAAAGACGATACCCACGTCGACAAGCCACTCATGACCAACTCATCATGGCTCAAAATCTCTTAAAGGACTATAAAAGGAAACATGGTCTTCCTCTATGATCCGAATTTCCAAAAAGACAGAATATGCCCTGAGAGCCCTCGTTGAAGTCTCTCAACAGTCTCAAGTTCATCCGTTAATTTCGATTCATAAAATCGCTCAGTCGACGGAGATTCCCGTTAAATTTCTGGAGCAAATTCTCCTGACCCTCAAAAATGCAGGCCTCCTCAAAAGTAAACGGGGGATGGAGGGAGGGTATTCTCTTCAGCGCTCCCTCGAACAAATTACCCTTGGCGAAATTTTACGAATCATTGAAGGGCCTCTTTGCGAGTGGCCCTGCCTCGAAAAAAACGATCCCGAGGCCTGTCCCTGTCCCGATAAACTCCTCTGCCCGATCCGCATAAGCTTCGAGCCGATTTTTCTTCAAATGAATAAAATTTTAAATGAAACGACTCTTGCTCAGCTCCTCGATAAAATCTATCTTTTAAAATCTCAGAATCAGGAAACCCCTCACTATATTATCTAATGAATTTTTTAGTCGATTTTCCTCGATGGCTTCTCCTCGCCTTAATTCTCTATGCCCCTTGGGCGTACGGATCGATTCCGAGTCCCTGGAGAGATGGCCTCATCTTCGGTTCTTACGGAATCCTCGCCCTCTGGATCACCACATTAATCGTGCGCCGTCGGATCAATTACCTCAATCTCTATGCCTTATTCTGGGTGGCCCTCATCCTCGCCCAAGGTCTTTGGATGGTCTACAACGCCAAATTCCTTTACGATAACGACTACAATCAATTTACCCCTTTTAATCCCCCTTATCCCACCCTCCCAGGATCGATCGATCAAGAGGTCTCTCAATTCAACATCCTCCAGCTCGGAGCCTTTCTTGGAATCGCAATGATGGTTTGTGAAATCTCTCAGAATCCGATCTGGAGGAATCGAATCATGCTCACCTTTTGCGGCAGCGGTCTTTCCATTATCTCCCTGGGGCTTGCTCAACATCTCATGGGTTTTCTGCTTCTTTACCCTCAGCGAATCAATGTCTGGCCTTTTGCCACTTATTACTATCATGGAAATGCGGGGGCCTACATGAATCTCGTCCTTCCCTTGATTATCGGAAAACTCCTTTTGGCCTTTCGCAATCCGGAACGTCACATCGAACACTCCCTCTGGATTTGTATTGCCGCGATCTCCGTCGCCGGCCCCTTTATCAATGCCTCCAAGGGAGCCACTCCGATTACCCTCCTTATTCTCTTTGTTTGGGGAATTTGGCAAATCAAACGCCAACTTTTTCACCTCAGCCAAGCGAAATCACTCCTTACCTTGATCTCCCTGGGGCTCATCCTTTTAGTCGCCTGCACCTTTCTCATTTACCTGATCGGACCGCAAGTCGCGATCGATCGTTGGACGAATGCTCTCTCCTCCAGCGGACAATTTGCTCGAGGCCGTTTATTGACGGCTGAAATCTGCCTTAAAATGGCTCCAAAAGCGGGGGCTTGGGGGTTTGGACCAGATACTTTCCATATCGCCTTCCCCTTCTTTACCAACGAATATGGAAGTAAAGTTTTTGGGTTCTGGCGTTATGCCCACATGGATTACCTGCAAACACTCGTCGAATGGGGCTGGGTGGGGTCGATCACTTGGGGAATGTTTTTTTTCGGAGGAATTATTCGCATCACCTGGAATTATTTTAAACATTACGAGCATTATTCGTCAAAAGATCGAAACCTCATCCTCAGCCTGCTCTTGGCACTCTTAGGAATGATGGTTCATATGTGCTACGATTTTCCTTTCCAAATCCCCTCCCTGCAATTTTACACACTCCTGATGCTCGGAATGGCCTACGGCTCCTCCCACTGGGCCGATGTGGAATAATCCTCATTCAAAGTAACCTCTTTGGAAAGGTCAAAATATTTGGATCTTTCCTCATCAGAAATAAGAGCTTAACGATCGCTCTTACTGCCTCTCATTTTCTGAAAAGGAAGAGGGTTAGAGATCCGTAGTGACTCCTTTTTTAGAGGCTCCGTTTCAAAGATTGATTCTTATCAAATTATCGCTTGAATTCGGTCTCCATGATTTCGCTTACCGAATCTTACGCCTATTGTACGGCGCTTGCAAAAAGCCACTACGAAAACTTTCCCGTAGGACTTCTTGTTCCTGCTGAGATGAAATCCCACGTCCATGCCGTTTACGCTTTTGCGCGAATTGCGGATGACTTCGCAGATGAAGGCTATACCTCAGAACCGTCGAAACCGGTCACCACGCCCACAGAGCCTAAAACAGAACCAGAACGACTCGCCGCTCTCCAAGATTGGGAGGAACAACTCCTCAACCCCGACCGACTGAATCATCACCCTGTTTTTCCTGCGGTTCATGACTCCATTCAAAAACTTAAACTTTCTCCAACTCTTTTTACCGACTTACTTTCCGCCTTTAAACAAGATGTGGTCAAACGACGCTATCAAAACTTCGCGGAAGTTCTCGATTATTGTCGTCGAAGCGCCAATCCCGTCGGGCGCCTTGTCCTTCATCTTCACGGTTACCATGATCCGGTTAAACTCGCTT
This sequence comes from Methylacidiphilum caldifontis, assembly GCA_945877805.1. Classification (GTDB taxonomy): domain Bacteria; phylum Verrucomicrobiota; class Verrucomicrobiia; order Methylacidiphilales; family CAMAQI01; genus CAMAQI01. Next base: position 7,367 of record CAMCSM010000107.1, read on the forward strand.
GGTCTGATCAGATCTGCACCGCGCTTCAACTGGCAAATTTCTGGCAGGATGTCTCTGTGGATCTCCTCAAAGATCGCATTTATCTCCCTCTCGATGATTTAAAGAAATTTGACCTCTCCGAAGAAGAGCTCTTTGAAAAACAGGAGACTCCAAATTATCAACGTCTCCTTCGTTTCCAAGTCGACCGAGCCCAAGCCATTTTTGATCAAGGGGCTCCCCTCTACGACTCCCTCCCCTTTCCGTTGAGCTGGGAAATTAAGTTTACCTGGTTGGGGGGATCAACAATTCTCGAAAAAATTCGCGAACTTGATTACCGAACCTTGACCGCTCGACCTAAACTTTCAAAATTCGATTTCCTCCGTTTAGCAGTCCGGAGTCTTCTTCCATGAGTCTCATCAGTCCCCCAGAAAATAGTGAGCAAATCACTAAAAAAAGTGGCTCAAACCTTGCTCTTTCTTTTGTTTCCTTACCGATCGAGAAACAACAAGCGATGACCTCTTTTTACGCCTATTGTCGTCTGATCGATGATATCGCAGATTCCACCGAATTACCAACAGAAGAAAAAGACCGACAGCTCAAAGAGTGGCGGGAAGAAATCCATCTCTGCTACACGGGAACCCCAAAAAAACCACTTGGAAAAGAGCTTCAAAAAATTATTCAGGATTACTTGATTCCCCCCAAAGCGATCATCGATGTCCTCGACGGGGTTGAAAGTGATCTCCATCAAATCCGTCACCCCGACTTTAACTCCCTCTACCAATATTGTTACCGGGTCGCCTCTGCGGTAGGACTCGTGAGTATCGAAATTTTTGGTTATCGCCACTCCTCGGCGCATGCTTATGCCGTCGACTTAGGGATGGCCTTTCAGATCACCAATATTATTCGCGATGTCAGAAAAGATGCCAGTTTTGGACGCATCTACCTTCCTCAAGATGAGATGAAAGAATTTGGAGTCAAGGAGGAGGATATTCTCAATAACCGATTCACTCCAGAATTAAAGCGCCTCCTTCACTTTCAATATCATCGAGCCACTGCTTATTTTGAACGAGCCGAAAAACGTCTTCATCCCGACGATCGCCCTCAAATGATCGCCGCGCAAATCATGGCGAAGGTCTATCGAGCAATTCTCGAAAAAGCAAAGCGACTTGACTTCAACATCATTGATCACTCTGCCGGCCTTAATAAATTCCAAAAAGCCTACGCCGTTTGGACCTCACGAAAACCACAAGCCGATAAACCGTATACCCCCCCTCAAAAGATTTTAGTGATCGGCGCTGGTTTTGCGGGACTCTCTGCGGCAACGGAACTCCTCTTAAAAGGGCATCACGTCACTGTCGTCGAAAAACTCAAATATCCAGGAGGTCGCGCCTCCAGTTTTCAAGATGCAATCACTGGGGATGAAATCGACAACGGGCAACATGCTCTCATGGGTTGTTATCACTCCACTTTAGAACTCCTTAAAAAATGGGAAGTCCTTCATTTTCTCAAAAAACCAAAACAACTCCAAGTTCCTTACCGCTCATCAACGCAAAGTTCGATTCTTCTTGCTCCTCCCTTTCCCTCCCCATTTGATATGCTCTTTGCTCTCATCGGATTTAAACAACTTTCATGGAAAGGAAAAATTTCTGCAATTAAGCTCTGTATTCGACTCAAAATCGGATCAACTCCCGATTCCTCCCTTGTCGCCAAAGAATGGCTCGAGAGCGAATCCCAAACCGCAGAGGCCATTCAATCTGTTTGGGAGCCCCTCTGCCTTGCGGCACTGAATGAACCGCTTGTGACCGCTTCCGCTCAACTTCTTGCCACCGTCATTCTCAAAGCGCTCTTAGGTGGCCCTCATGATGCGAAGATCTATCTTGCGACCAAGGGCCTCAGTCAACTTCTTGACCCTCAGGCACGCCGCCTGATCGAGTTTTGCGGCGGAAAGATTCTCTATGGAGTGAGCACTCAAAAACTTCATTTTGAAAAAGAGCTTTGTACTCGAGTCGAACTTTCCAACGGAGAATCGGATTCTTACGATCAGGTCATCAGCACAGTGCCTTGGTTTGGACTCAAACCCCTTCTCCCTGTTGAAAGCGAGCTGTTTCAACTCTGCGATAAAATCAAAGGGTCTCCCTTAATAAATCTCCATCTCTGGTTTGATCGACCATTAACCCAAGAGCCGTTCATTGGGTTTTTAAACTCCCCCCTCCACTGGATTTTTAATAGTGCTGCCTTTAAAAATAGTCCGAGTCATCAAGGATTTCATCATTCGATCGTGATCAGTGGTAGCTACTCATTTGATCAAATGAGTTCAAACGAAATCATCGAAAAGACCCTCTCAGAACTTTCGATCCTTCTCCCAG
>CAMCSM010000108.1 GCA_945877805.1 Methylacidiphilum caldifontis
CTGTGCCTCATCGGACGGGGAAAAGGCTCGTAAAACGAGAAGATCTCTCCGCTGGAAGCGGAAATAATTTTGGTACGGAGGGAGGAGGGGGTACAACTGCAGCCCCGACCTGTCGGGGCTGCCCCTCCAGTTCTAATGCAAGAAATGGGGTTAACCCAATTCATATAATAGAACCAAAACCAAAAGCATTTCAAAATAAGGAAGGTAGGAAAACCCAATGCAAAGCAATAAATACTTGAACATGGTCATTTTGTTTAGCAGAGGGGCGCAGGCTGCAACCAAATTAAAGTTTTTCTAGGAAATAAGAATTCTGTATTTTAAAATCCTACTTTCCTGCTTCCCTGCCTTCCTTAGAGAGTACTGATTGAATTCCCTCGTTTGACCAAAAGGAGATGGACGCATGCCATAACAATCTCATTGTTTTGATTAAAGACTTCTAGGGATTCGCTCACGATTCCATATTCAGGTTTCTTATGATCTTTTTTTTCACTAATCGCGACCCGACAGTGAATGGTGTCGCCAATGAAAACGGGACGAAGAAAACGAAGTTTGTCATATCCATAACTCATGGCATGCGGGTTGATCTCTCCTGCCGTCATTCCCACGGCAACACTGAAGATCAGGGTGCCATGAGCAATTCGTTGTTTAAAGTCTTGAGTCTTGCACCATTCTGCATCCATGTGATGGGGGTAAAAGTCACCGGTTTGTCCAGCGTGCATCACGATGTCGGTTTCGGTGATGGTTCTTCCTCCGGTAAGGCGACTGCTTTGGAGATGATAGTCTTCGAAATAGATTTCTTTCATAGTCCCTCACTGTTAGAATTCTTCGTAAACTGGAAAACATCTCGTTTTTAATAATTCAATGATCCTTAGCATATTCAAAATACTTACTTTCAGTTGGGTCGGATTATATCTATTCCCAGGTTTTTTTGAATTTCATTTTGAGCGATTAATAAGGCTTGGTCGATGAATTTAACAGGGGTCGCTCCTAGGCGTTGGCGGAATCGACAGACGGCAAGCGCCACACGAAGTTCAGAGTGAGGGCTTTCGATCAGGAGAATGCGGTCTTCAATTCCTTCAATCAGATCACTGGATTGAACATAAATATTTTTTTGCGAGATCCCGTCGAGGTTAGAAAGGATCCGTCCCTTCTGAAGGGCTGAAGCGGCGTTCCAAATCTTTGATTTCTCTAAAGAGTAGGTCCGTTGTTCCGGTTTTAGGCGAGAAAGAAGCACTTTACCTGAGGAAGTTTGTAAGGGATCAAAAGAGCTTCCTGTTTCACAGTTCAGGCGAATTTTTTCGGGGCTTTCCAGCTGGAAAAATACATTCAGGAGTCCGTCGGAAATCAGACTCAGATGAACGCTTTCTCGAATTTTTTCCGTGAGTTTTTGAAGAGGAATGCGAGCGGCCTCTTTAATTTTTTCAATCGGATTGTGATTTCGAGTCAACTCAAACAACTTAAAAGTTAATCCATACTTACCTGAGATTTCTTCACGACGTAAATAGCCCATTGCTTCCAAGCAATTGAGCATTCGAAAAAGCTCATGTCGGCTCTTTTTAAGAAGCGGCGCAAGTTCAGCGAGTGACAGTGGCACGCTCGAAGTAGATATTTTTTCGAGGATGAGCAGCCCCTTCTCCAGAGCGGGAGCTGAATAAGAGGGGACTTTTTTTGGAGTGGTCGCTTTCATTATTTTACTTGACAAATTTATATTTGAAACGATGTTTTGTCAATAAAACATATGACTATTTCTTATTTGCCAGACCTTCCGAAAAGAAAACTGCCGATTATGATCATCGGTGCAGGAAGCATTGTCAAAGATGCTCACCTTCCAGCGTATCAGATTGCAGACTTTGAAGTGGTGGGGATTACGAATCGAAACCGATCAAAAGCAGAGGAGCTGGCATCACAATTTAAAATTGCAAAGGTTTACAACACTTTAGAAGAAGCCCTCCCTGTTTTGCCCCCCGATGTGGTCTTTGATCTCACGCTTCCGGCCAATTTCTTTGCAGAATATCTCCGTAAACTTCCCGACGGGGCTTTGGTTTTGATCCAAAAACCGATGGGGGAAACGATGGAGCAAGCCCAAGAAATTCTCCAAATTTGTCGTGAGAAAAAATTAAGGGCAGCGATTAATTTTCAGCTTCGCTTTGCTCCCTTTGTCATCGCAGCAAAGAACATGATCGATCAAGGGATCATTGGCGATTTGTACGATATGGAGATTCGAATTAACGTGCAAACTCCCTGGGAACATTTCGAATTTTTAAAAAATGTTCCCCGACTGGAAATTGTTTATCACAGCGTTCATCATATCGATTGTATTCGGCACTTTTTAGGGAATCCCCACGGAATTTACGCAAAAAGCATCAGGCACCCCACGCTCACTTCGATGCCCGAGAGCCGTTCTGCGATGATTTTAGATTATGGCGAGGAGGTTCGAGCCAATATCCAAACGAACCATTTCCATGCTTATGGAGCAAAACATCAAGAGAGCTATATCAAATGGGAAGGATCTAAGGGAGCGATTAAAGCGAAAATGGGGCTTCTCATGAATTACCCCCACGGAGTGCCTGATGTTTTGGAGTACTGCGTCAAGAATTCAAAAGGAGAATACGAGTGGGAAGAGGTTCCCTTTAAAGGGAGTTGGTTTCCCGAAGCCTTCATCGGAACGATGGCGCAAATGATGAGAGTTCATGAAGGAAGCGATTCCTCGCTTTGTACCTCAGTAGAGGATTGTATTCATACGATGGCCTGTGTGGAGGCCGCTTATGCATCGAGCCGTCAAGGGGGCGTTGCACCCACAAGTTTTTTAACAAAGAAATAGAGATCAATTTATGACAAAACTCAGAGGAATGACTTGGAACCATACACGTGGCTTTGTTTCCGCTGTAACCACGGCTCAACGATACCACGAGCTCCATCCGAATGTGGAAATTGTTTGGGAAAAGCGTTCTCTCAAACAATTTGGCGAATTCCCCGTTCATCAACTGATGGATGACTATGACCTCATGATTATCGATCACCCGTACATCGGTTATGCCGCAAAATATGGGGTCTTTCACTCGATTTCAGATCACCTTCCCTCGGAGTTTCTCAAAGATCAGCGTGAGAATTCTGTGGGAGTTTCTTACTCCTCCTATGAATGGGAGGGAAAGCTATGGGCACTTCCGATCGATGCCGCCACGCCTGTAGCTGCATGGAGACCGGATCTTTTGAAAAAATTCGATCTCCATTTGCCAAAGAATTGGAATGAAATCCTGGAATGGTGCGACCGAGGGTGGGTCGATGTTGTGATGGAGGATATCAATGCACTGATGAATTTTTATGGATGGATTGTGACCTTAGGGGAAAGCCCATTTTCCTCGAGGACGCAGATTGTTTCTGAAGAAAAAGGAATCGAAGCCCTTCGAATTCTCAAGGAGCTTGTTCGAAGAGGGGACCCCAAGGGCAATCGACATAATCCGATTGAATCTTTGAATTTATTGAGTTCGAAATCGAATACAGAAAAAATTTACTCCCTCTTTCCCTATGGATACTCCAACTATTCCAAACGGGGATATGCCGATCACTTGCTTCAATTCGGTGATCTGCCATTGTATAACGGAAAACCAATGGTTTCCACCATCGGAGGAACCGGAATCGCTGTTTCGGCGAAAACGAAAAATTTATCTTCTGCCATCGACTATGCACGTTTCATGGCAGAACCGGAAGTCCAGAGAACGATCTTTACCGATTCAGGGGGGCAACCGGGGCATCGCACGGCATGGCTCGATGAAGAGAATAATCGACTGAGCTTAAATTACTTTAAAGCCACTCTTCCGACGCTCGATCGAGCCTATCTTCGACCGCGCTATGCCGGGTACGATCAGTTTCAAGAACATGCCGGTCCTGTGATCAACGCCTGTTTATATGGAACGGTCACCGAGAAAGAGACCGTTCAAAAACTGGATAATCTCTATCAACAATCACTCCAGGAGGCGATATGAAACCTTTGGAGGGCATTTTAGTTTTAGATTTTAGTCAATTCCTTGCCGGACCATCCGCAGCCCTTCGGCTTGCAGATCTCGGAGCAGAGGTCATCAAGGTGGAACGACCTGATGGAGGAGATCTTTGTCGCCGTCTCTATATTTCAAACCTCGAACTCGATGGGGATAGTACCCTTTTTCATTCGATTAATCGGAATAAAAAAAGTTTCTCCGCAAATTTGAAAGATGCCGTGGATCGAAAAAAAATCGAGACTCTCATTCAAAAAGCAGATGTGATGATTGAAAACTTTCGACCTGGGGTGATGGAGAAACTGGGCTTGGATTACGCAAGCGTGCAAGCGTTGAATCCTAAAATTGTTTATGCCTCGATTACGGGGTATGGGAGAACCGGTCCGTGGAAAGATAAACCGGGGCAAGATCTTTTGGCGCAATCCCTCTCGGGTTTGACATGGCTCAGCGGAAATGGAGAGCAAGGCCCGGTTCCGATGGGGATTGCCATCGCCGATCTTTATACAGGAGCCCATTGTGTTCAGGGAATTCTGGCTTGCTTGGTTCGTCGAGGGATTACGGGCAAAGGAGGGAGAGTCGAAGTCTCTCTGATGGAGTCGATTCTTGATTTGCAATTTGAGGTCATCACCACTCACCTCAATGATGGAGAAAAAGAGCCTAATCGATCCCAAGTCAATAATGCCCATGCCTACCTCGGAGCCCCTTATGGGATTTATCAAACCCAAGACGGTCACCTGGCGCTGGCCATGGGAGATATTGTTCAATTAGGAGCTCTTCTTGGGTGTAGTGCGCTTAATAACTATCTGGATCGTAAGACGTGGTTCACGCATCGTGATGAAATCAAAGCCATTTTGGTAAAGCATCTTATTTCAGGAACGACAAAAGAATGGCTGGCGATTTTAGAACCTGCCGATATTTGGTGCGCGGAGATAATGAAATGGGCCGATCTTCGAAAACATGAGGGCTTTAAAGTGTTAGATTTCCTCCAGGAGATCAAGAGATCGGAGAGAGTTTCCTTACAGACCACACGATGCCCGATCCGTGTCGACGGCCAAATTCTTAAATCAGAAATCGGAGCCCCCAAAATTGGGCAACACAATGAGGAAATACAAAAACAATTCAATTTATGAAAAATCCAAATCCTGATCCCCAAAAACACTTAGAAATTCCGGTATGGAACGCTGAAAACTGGTTTTATGAAGATATCGTCATCGGACAACGTCAGCGCTCCATTCGTCGTACGATCTCCGAAGGGGAGAGCATGCAATTCAATGCATTGGTCATGGATTTTCATCCGTATGTCGCAGATGAGATATTTGCAAAAAAAGAGGGAATTTTTGGAAAACGACTTGTGGCGGGGGCAATGGTATTTAGTGTGGGGCTTGGCTTGGTTGCGACGAATTGCGTTAACGCTTTTAGCTATGGTTATGACAAGCTCAGGTTTATTAAACCGACTTTTTTAGGGGATACCCTTTACACGATTAAAACAAATTTAGACAAACAACCCAAGTATCCGGAGATGGGACTTTATCGAGCAAGTTATGAGGTTTTTAAAAATGAAGGTGAGCTTGTGCTTTACTGTGAACACCTTCAGACAGTAAAGTATCAAAATCCAGCTGCTGTTTTCGTGGAAAAATAAGTTTAATAAATAAAAACAGATGAAATATTTTTTGTTCTAATGCAAAAATGAGATAAAAAAAGGAGGATCTTTCGATCCTCCTCTTTCTTAAAACATTTCAATCTGAAATACTAGTGGGCGTGCTCCAAATGGAGCGGCTTCCCATTCTCAGTCACAATCTCTTCGTGCTTCGAAGATTGCGGGAGAAAGTCCGATTTCATATTCGGCACACTATATTCATAAGGCCCACAATAAACGTGGGGAGTACTATCAAAATTATGATGCGTCGGAGGAGAAGAGATTTGCCACTCTAAAGTCGTTGCCTCCCAAGGATTAGAAGGAGCAATCTCCCCCTTAAACATACTCCGGAAAAAATTAATGAAGAAAATAATCTGAGAAAGCCCCAAAAGGATTGCACTAATCGTCACAAATTGATTAATCGGCTGAAGATTACGGAGATGCTCATAGACCGTAGGATCGGCAATACGTCGCATCATCCCGCCAATTCCTAAGTTATGCATTGGAAAGAAAACACAATTAAAAAACACAAAGGTCAGCGCAAAGTGAACCTTCCCCCACGTCTCGTCCATCATACGCCCGAACATTTTCGGGAACCATCCGTAAATCCCTGCAAAAACAGAGAAGATACTGCCCCCAAAAAGCACATAGTGAAAATGAGCGACAATAAGATAGGTATGGTGAATAAAAAGATCGACGGTGGCTGAAGCCATGAAAATCCCACTCAATCCCCCAATAATAAACATCGAAATGAAACCAACAGAGAAGAGCATCGGCGTTTTAAATCGGATACTTCCACCGTAGATCGTCCCTAACCAGTTAAAGACCTTAATCGCAGAGGGAACCGCAATCAACATCGTTGAAAGGGAGAAAATACTCGAAACGAAAATACTCATTCCAGAGACAAACATATGGTGACCCCAAACGACGAATCCCAAGACTCCAATCGCCGCCATCGCCAAGGCCATCGCTTTATATCCGAAAATCGGCTTACGACAGAACCAAACCATGACATCGGAAACGATTCCCATCGCAGGAAGAATCATGATGTAAACTTCAGGATGACCAAAGAACCAGAAGAGATGTTGATAAAGCAACGGCTGCCCGGCAATCGCTGTAAAAAACTGCGTTCCGAAATTGATATCATAAATCAACATCACCCCAGCCGCACCTAAAACAGGAACCGCCAAGAGAAGAAGAATCGAGGTAATAAATAGTGACCAAACAGTCAATGGCATTCTAAAATAACCCATCCCCGGAGCCCGAAGATTTACAATCGTTGTAATATAATTCACCGCTCCTGCAATAGAGGCCAACCCGTTAATGAAAATCGCAGTCGCCCAAAGGGTCTGACCTAATTGAGTTTGACTGTAAGCGGGAGTCGAGCTTAACGGAGCATACGAGGTCCAACCGGAAGCGGCAGCCCCTCCTTCAACAAAAAAACTGGCACAAATCACGACCCCAGAGGTAAAAAAAAGCCAATAGGAGGCGGCATTTAAATGGGGGAAGGCCATATCCTTGGCCCCGAGCATCAACGGGATCAAGAAATTTCCAAAGGCCCCGATCAACAATGGCATCACGACAAAGAAAACCATGATCGTCGCATGCATCGTCACAAGCATATTATAAAATCCAGGAGTCATCATCTGAGTCTCTGGAAAACCAATTTGCCAACGAACCCCAAGAGCAAGCCCTCCTCCTAATAACAAAAGAAGTAAACTCGTGAAAAGGTATTGGAGTCCGATCACTTTATGATCGGTAGACCACACATACTTCCGCAAAAAGGAGGTATGTCCATCGGGTGAAAAATAGGGGAGATCGTGAGAAGAAGCGTGTGCACTCATAAATAGGTCCTCTTAGTTCTTTTTTGCAATGAGAAGGTCTGGGTTCGTTGCAGCGACATTCGCTATCGATTTCTTTTTTTCCTCAATTTTAGCCGACATCCATTGGTCGTATTCTTCTTGGGTGACCACTGCGATTTTACCTTGCATATTATAGTGTCCAGAACCACAAAGCTGACTACAAGCGAGCGAGATCTTCGCCACATCAGTCGTTTCAAACCAAAGATAGGTAATCGTCTTACCGGGAACCGCATCTTGATAGAGACGAAACTCAGGAACGTAGAAGGAGTGGATCACATCGCGGGAGCGGAGTTGAATCTGAACGGCACGAGAAACCGGAATCACCATGTCATTATAAAGAATAATATCATCTTTTCCAGCAGTATCATCAGCGATCAGTCCCAATTTATTCTCTTTCGAAACTAACCGCTCATCATGGGCTCCGAGCACCCCATCCGCTCCAGGGTAGCGAATATTAAAACCGAATTGCTCAGCGGTGATTTCGATCAAAATCTTGTTTTCAGGAATCTTTCCCTCAAAACGAATAACATCCCCTAAAACTGTCGGGAGATGCCCCGTTAATTTATTGTAGGCGGTTCCATATTGACCATCAGAAGGAAAGTAGGTGTACCAACGATGATTACTAATGAAAGCAAGCGCGAAAAAAATGATCGCAGGAATGATCGTCCAAACGATTTCAAAAGTATTATTTCCATGAGAGTAGAGTGCCTTACGTCCTGGTTGCGCCCGAAATTTAATCAACCAGTAAAACAAAAGAAACTCGGTGATCACAAAAACCACTAAAGTGAGCCAAAAGATCCCGTAATACAGATAATCGATGTCCTCCCCAATTTTGGTGTAGTTACTCGGTAACCACCAAAGATTTTGGTAACGGATTTCAGCAAACGCAGACCCCCCTAATAACAAGACGAATAGAGCGATAAAGTACCACGTGAAACGAGAAGAAAGTCGAATCATGTTGCCTTTGTAGATATTCGAAGAGATGTGTCAATCTTGGAAAAAGCAAATCGTTGTTTTATTAAGGATCAAACCGATTTTATTTTTTAACGTTGTTTTCTCACTCAAAAGACTTTATCTCTTAGGATATGAAAGAAGAAACCCCCGCCCCCGCTCCTGTCGAGGAGAAATCGAAGTTTGATGATAAAATGTTCAAAGCACGGACGATTTTAATTTTTGGTGAAATCAATCAAAAACTCGCTCAAGCCGTTTCTGAACGACTCATCACTCTCTCCGCTGAATCGAACGACGAAATTAAAGTTTTTATTAACTCCCAAGGGGGACACGTTGAGGCCGGAGACACTATTCACGACATGCTTAAGTTCGTGAAGCCAAAGGTTAAAATCATCGGAACCGGATGGGTCGCCAGTGCAGGAGCGCTCATCTATTCCGCCGTCCCTCTCAACTGCCGATACTCCCTTCCTAACACCCGCTACATGCTCCATCAACCGAGCGGTGGCGCCGGCGGACAGGCCTCTGATATTAGCATCGAGGCAAAAGAGATCATCCGGATGCGAGGCCGTCTGAATGCTATTTTCTCCAAACAAACCGGTCAAACGGTGGAAAAAATTGAAAAAGATACCGATCGGAATTTTTGGATGAGCGCCGAAGAGGCTAAGTCTTATGGACTCGTCGGGAAAATTATTCACAAATCAGAGGATTTTTAAGGAATCGACTTATCGCCTTATCATTAAGGCATTTGAATTGACTTTTTACGTTTGAATGAGAGTTTAGTAAAAAAAACGGGGTAACTATGAATGACAAGCTTCAAACAGTCGTTGGGAAAACAATCACCATTAAGGGTGAAATCGTCGGAGAGGAATCACTGACGATTGAGGGGAGAGTTGAAGGAAAAATCGCTCTCGAAAACTCGATTTACGTTCGTGAAACGGGGATTGTCATCGCGGATGTGACAGTTCAAAGCATTATCATTGCAGGCTCAGTCACAGGAAATATTACCGCCTCCGATAAAGTGGAAGTTCTTCGCGGTGGCATTATGGTCGGCGATATTAAGTCCCCTCGCGTTGTGATTAACGACGGGGCAAATCTCAAAGGTCATGTTGAAATGGATATGTCTCAAGAAAAACTTCTTGAGCGCCAAAAAGTGGCGGCAGAGGCCGCCCTTCAAGCCGCTAAACCAATCCCCTCAACTCGTATCGCTGAGTCGGTCATCCCCAAAATAACCCCTGCCCCTTCGATAG
>CAMCSM010000109.1 GCA_945877805.1 Methylacidiphilum caldifontis
CGTTCTTTCGTTAGAGAAGATGAACCGCATTTTAGAGATTAATCGTGAGGATGGAATTGCGGTTGTTGAGCCGGGGGTGATTACGGGGCGCTTACAAGCGGAGGTTAAGAAAAAGGGACTTTTTTATCCTCCCGATCCAGCGAGTTTAAAGGATTGTTTTATCGGAGGGAATGTCGCGACGAATGCGGGGGGGCCGCGTTGTTTGAAGTATGGCGTCACGCGTCATTATATTCTCGGATTAGAGGTGGTTCTTGCGGATGGAACGATCGTGAATGTGGGGGGGAGAACGATGAAGAATAAGACCGGATTTGATCTGGTGGGAATCTTCGTCGGTTCAGAGGGTCTTTTAGGAGTCGTGACTAAAATCACGGTACGTTTAATTCCTCATCCTCAGAGTCGCGGCGCCATTTGCGCCTTTTTTGGGAGTGCCGTACAAGCGGCGAAGGGGGTTCAACTTATTTTACAAGCTGGCTTTTTACCTGCGACTTTAGAGGTTGCCGATCGTTTGACACTGGAAGCGGCGCGAAAGGCGATGGGAGCGAATCGGATTCCTCCTTCTCATGCTTATTTGTTAGTGGAAACCGATGGGACAGAAAAAGCGGTTCGATCCGATTTAAAGTCGATCGAGAAAATTCTTTTTGATTTAAAACCAGAGCGAGTTCAAAAGGCTTTTGGCAATCAGGCAACTGAGCGGCTTTGGCAATTAAGACGGAATTTTTCTAGTTCCTTACGGGCGACGGGGATGAAAAAATTGAATGAAGATATCGTCATTCCTCGGAGTCGATTAGTCGATCTCTTTAAACTTTCGGAAAAAATCCAGAAGAAGTATGGAATTCCTGTGGCTAGCTTTGGCCATGCGGGAGATGGAAATATTCATGTTAATTTAATGTTGGATCCAGAGGATCCGAAGCAGAAGGAGAATGCGGATCTCGCCCTAGATCTTCTCTTTAAGCAGGTGATCGCTTGGAACGGAGCGATTACCGGGGAGCATGGGGTCGGTTTAGCGAAGATGCCGTGGTGGAGCCTTGCGGCGAGTCCAGAATTACGGACCCTTCATCGAACGGTTAAAAAAGCTTTAGATCCCAAGGGAATTTTAAATCCTGGAAAATTCGTCTAACGTTGACCGATGGTTCGTTTGAATGGGAATTCAAGGAGCTTTTTGAGCCGCAAGAGAACGCAAAGAACACAAAATGAAAAGTCCCTCGGAAACAGAATGAGCCTCTATCGAACAGGCAAACTGGGACAAAAAGGCAGGGTTAACCGCCAAGGGACGCCAATAACGCCAGGAAAGGCATTTTTCTCACGCGTCCACCTTCGCTTGGGCTATGGCGGACGAAGACGGCGCAACGAACGCAACCCCGACAAAGACTACGGGACAGAGATGTGGCAAATTTTGGAATAAAGGGGGTCTATTGCAAAATTGGGGTTTAACACAAGCCGACAAGCGGCTGGGATCTAAAAATCCTCTTTACAAATCAATACCAAACCGCTTTCTTCTCCCTCTGGTTTAACTCTCTGTTATCCCTTACGCCTCGGTAGCTCAGTTGGTAGAGCAGGTGACTCTTAATCACTTGGTCCTAGGTTCGAGTCCTAGCCGGGGCAAACTCTTTCTCTATTCCACGGTACAAAATTCAGTCGCGGGAACCTCGGAGGGAGATACCTTCTCGGTAAAGGCCACTTTTTGGGCCCAACTCATTCGCGCAAATCGGCGTAAGATTCTTCTTCTTCCAGTCAAAGGAGCCGATCTCAAAAAGTTCAAAAACTTTGCCGCCACTTCTTGGGCGAGCTTATACCGGGCCTCCATCACTCTTGATTTAAAAAGTTCGTAACTCTTGTCAAAAATCTGATCGGTCAACCACCGTTTCGCCTCAGGGTTGAGCGTCCTCTCCCCCATGTGGAAACAGATGAATTTTCCAAGCACGATAAAGGTATCCACCTTTCCCATGACCTCCAGATTCATAATCAGATCCCCATCTGATTCTAATTTCGATTTTTTTTGAAATTCTAATGCAGCTTGCACCCCATGATCGATCTCTTCGGTAAACTGGATCAGAGCAGCAATGTTTTGATTCGATATCCCCTCTCGAGGATCATGAATCTCCAATAATTCAATTAACGGTTCGGCATAATAGATCGCAATATGAAGTCGATCCCCCTCTTGCCGAAGAAAGGTCCGAGCAATCGGAGAAAGCTCAGGGCTTCCCGCTAATTCAGAGAGCTCATCACATCGGTCGGACCCAATCAGGCAATCCTCGAGTGAGATCCCGGTTTTCGAATAAGTTCTTTCAAGTAATTGTTGTATTTCCTGCATCAAGGTCATAGGAGTGTCCATGAAAGTGAATTGTTTTTTCTACCATCTGGTTCAAGGCCACTCGAACCTCATGAAATCCATCTGAAAGTCCAGACAACACCTCCTCTAAATGCTCGGATTTTGCGATCTGATTATCCGCAGCCATTCGATAGGCACTTTGCCCAATCGACTCATAAAAACGAATTCCCGGTGCCCCATGTCGTTTTGAATAATACTCTAAACGCTCGTGAAAAATTCCGGTCATAAATAGGGAGTAGTTCCCCAAATGAACCCGCAATTGATAGGATTGCTTCGGAGGAAGTTTTTGCAAGGCGATCAAAAGATCGCTGACATAAGCAAAATGAGGGGTCCCCTGAGCCCCTTGATGGGTCAAGGAGGAGGTTTTCGAAAAGCTCTCCAGAACCTCTGCTAAATAATGACAAATTCCCCGGCTTTTAATACTCCCTCTTTGAAGAACATCGCGGATTAAAATATAAAAGTAAAATCGGGGAGAGATCTTGAGACAGCCGGTCTCATCTAAAAGAGCCTCTTTCACGGCCGGAAGATCCAAAAGACAATCTAAAGTGAGTTCATCACGAACTAAAGAATCAACGGCGACGGGGGTTCCTGAAACTTTTCCCAAAACTTGGGAAAGGAAGTTTAAATCTTCCGCAGTAAAAGGCATTCGTGGCGACATCATGTTCACGTAGAATATCCAAGCATCATCCATGCCAAGCTCTCAATCCTTGGGCGCTTGATCGTTCAGAGTCTCCCTCATCTCGAAGGAAACTCTGGCAGGACTCCCATTAATGTAATTCAGATTTTTCTTTTTTCCACTAAAAGATGCAAAAAAGTTTTTACCCTTTTTTGATTTGAGAAATCTGTTGAAGCAAATCAAGCTGAATTTGTTGGATTTCTGCAATGTATTGCGACTGATGTTTTAATAAATGATCGATCTTTTCTTGGATATGCCGAATTTCCAATTCCGCTTTCAAATTCACTTTGTAATCATTCTCGGCATGAAGCCGGTCTCTCACAGCCGCTCGATTTTGACTCATCATAATCACGGGAGCCTGTAAGGCAGCGATGCAGGAAAGAATTAAATTCAGAAAGATGTACGGATAAGGATCAGGGGGGCGTACCGTTAGGATGAAGGTATTCAAAACAATCCAGATCATGAGAAAAAAACCAAAAATCAGGATAAACTTCCAACTTCCACCAAAGGAGGCGATTTGATCGGAGAGTCGTTCTCCAAAGGTCTTCGTCCGATCAAAATCCTTGTCTAAATTTTCAACCAGGAGCTCATGATCTTTGAGACTTTGAACGACCTCCGATTCAATTGCTGAAAGTTCCCCGCGGTCTGCCTCTAACAGATCTTGAACATACTTCATCTGATAGCGATGTTGGACCTCCATGCTGATCAAACCCTCTCCATTCCAATCGGGATAATCGTGTCGAATTAAACGGATGATTTTTGGGCGAATGGCACGCGCCGAGATTAAGTCTTCAATTTTAAACGATTTTTTAGAAATCTGACAGATTCCCTCATGATGCTTCATGAAAATTGATTTAAGCAAGAACGGTTGAAATAGCAATTCATAGATCAGATAGTCTAATTTTTTACCTCTCCATTCGCCCTCCCCCAATGGGTGAACAACATTTGGAGGGGCAGCTCCAAATGCTTTCGGAGCTGCCCCTCCATTTCAACTGCCTGATTTAGGTTGAAATAAGGAATTAAGCCGCAAAAGAACGCAGAGAACACAAAATAAAATGGGGACTCGGAAAATCTCCTTTTCTCATGTATTGCATGAGAAACGCTCTCTCATGACGGATTTTGGATTAAGAAAGGACTCTCTGAATGGCCGTCGGCAAGGCCAGCGGCCCCTCCCCTTTTAAGGCCAGGTCGACTGCTTCTAATCGACGAATCAAATCGATCACCTCACGTCGTGCGTAAGGCCCCCCTGCCGCCTTACAAAAATGAGTGCGGCAGCCAAAGGGGCGCCCTTCATAAATAAAACATTTTCCGCTTCCCTCTTCGAGAAAAGGACAAGAGCCGTTTTTTTTCTCTGGAAGCTTGGATCGTCCCGTGGCCTTCCAAGCTTTTGCTGCGATCAAAGCCTCTCCCTTTGTCAGATAGGGTGTTTCCCCAGTAATTTTAAAATGACAGCATTCCGTACGCCGCTCACAGCCCCGATTGATAGGGCGTTGGGCAAGATCCCGATAGACCGCTTTGACCTCCTCGAGAAGAGCCGGATCAATAAGGGAGTGAGGAGGTCGTCGTGGCATTGAAACAGAGCGTTGAGTTATACCGCAGAGGAGGGGGGAAAGAAAAGATGACGAAAGGTTTTCAAGATAATCTCCAGATCCATTCTCAAAGACCAATTCTCAATGTAATAAATATCGGAGGCCACACGGTCATATAAGTCCGTGGGATTACTCGTCGCTCCTCGTAATCCTTTCACTTGAGACATTCCTGTGATTCCTGGTTTGACATAAGAACGAACTAAATAATTTTTAGTCACCTCCGCAAAAGAGGCATCATGCTCAATTAAATGCGGCCGTGGACCGACGACACTCATTTCTCCTTTGAAAACATTCCAGAACTGAGGAATCTCATCGATGCTATATTTACGCAACCACCCTCCCGCAGGATA
The DNA here is from genome assembly GCA_945877805.1 of Methylacidiphilum caldifontis. Lineage (GTDB taxonomy): Bacteria > Verrucomicrobiota > Verrucomicrobiia > Methylacidiphilales > CAMAQI01 > CAMAQI01. The sequence goes on from CAMCSM010000109.1 coordinate 4,945, forward strand.
AATTCGAGCATCCCCTTTAGTCGCTTGTATGGCAATCGACCGATGATCCGGATGCATGGTTCTAAATTTTAACATCTCAAAACATTGCGACTGCATTCCCCCTCTTCTCTGTAAGACAAATAAAGGGCCTGGGGATTGCTTTCGCTGATACCATTTTACAAGAACCATTAAAATCGGGAGAAGAGTCAAAATCACAGGAAGGGAGATCAGGACATCTAAGATCCGTTTCATGGCCCGATTAAACGGATTTTCAAGAGGCTCGGTTCTCATTCCGATGAGCTGATACCCATCATCTTCAATCATCACCACTGAATGTCCTAAGGTCTCCTCTAAATCATTCACAATGACGAGCCGCACTGCATTTTTTTCAAAAAGGGCAAATAGCCCCGCAAGCTCCTTTTTACGTTCCGGAAGCTCCAATAAAATAACATGGCTAATCTTGTGCTCTTTTAAAACCGATTCAATTTTATCGTTCGGAGATATAATCTTTAAACCAGAAAATTCTCCCTCCACTGCATCCTGAGAGATGACTCCGACAGGCCGGATTCCTAACATTCCCTTTTGCTGAATCCAGTTTTTCATCCGAACCGCTTTTTTTAAGGGGCCAATGAGGAGCGCATTTTGTCGTCGTCGTCCCTTAAAGCTCAAGGCCGCAAAAAACTCCGGAAAGTAACGATGGGTCAGGAAAACAATGATAAACTGAACCCCAAAGTGGGTAAACATAAAGACTCGAGAAACGGTCTCATTTTTTGTCACGAATAAATAAAGGAGAATCGACCCTAATCCGACAATCGTCCTTTGAAAACTCCATCGATAGGAATGCAAAAATGAAGGAGAAATCAATCCCACCTGTTGAAAGTCGGTTTTCCAAAAAAGAATCACTAACGAAATAAACAAAACAAAGGCACAGCCGAGGTAGGCATCAATATCAAAGAAAAAGCCGGAGGTATAATACTTTCGAAAGCACCACAAAGAGAGCCAGTAAAGGGTTTGGCTTAATCCAAGCTCCAAGAGAGTCAACGCTTGATAGATCCCAACAATCCGTGTTTTAAACATAAAAAGTTTTGTTCATTTCCCTTAAAATCTAAAAATTGATTTTTCATCGAGATCGAGCTCAATCGTCTCCCCTTTAGTAAAGAAATCGGCTGTTAAAATCTTGACTCGATCCCCTTCGGCACTTAAGGCATAAACCATATTCTCACGACCTCGATAGAGAACTTGCTCTACTTTTACTGGAAATCCGGCCCCCGCTCCGACAATCTTGACCTGTTCTGGTCGGAAGCCGACTTTCTCTTTTCCCACCGCTCCCAAAAGCCGCGCCAGCGCAGAGCTTGATCCCTCATAACAATTTACCTCTCCCATAAAGGAGGCGACAAAATGGTTTAGTGGTTTTTCATAAATCTCTCGGGGAGTGCCGATCTGCTCCACCTTCCCCTGATTCATCACCGCAATTCGATCGGCCATCGATAAGGCCTCTTCTTGATCATGAGTCACATAAAGACTCGTCACTTTCGTTTTTTGATGAAGCATCAGAATCTCCTCTCTCATCTCCATCCGTAGTCGTGCATCTAAATTGCTCAGCGGTTCGTCTAACATCAAAAGCTGAGGCCCGACAACGAGCGCTCTCGCTAAAGCGACCCGCTGCTGCTGTCCGCCCGAAAGCTGGGCGGGAGTGCGATCCGCGAAGAGCTCCATCCGAACCTGCCTCAATGCCTGAACGGTCTTGGATTGAATCTCACTTTTTAAAAGTTTTTGTTGCTCAAGCCCGAAGGCCACATTTTGGAACACCGTCAGATGAGGCCAAAGGGCATAATTCTGAAAAACAAGCGCGGTTTTACGATCCTGCGGCGAGACCCCATTCATTCGACGATTCCCAAAAGCAATCTCTCCTTGATCTGGCTCTACGAAGCCTGCAATGATCCGAATCAAACTCGTCTTCCCACAGCCCGAAGGTCCCAAGAGAAAAAACATCTCTCCCGAACGAACCTCTAGCTGCAGGTTATTCAAAATACGATTCCCTCCGATGGAATAGTGAAGTTGATCAATTCGAAGGTTCATAAGGTCTCAAGAACCTTAGTTGCTGATTTTAAAATTTACAGAAATCTTTTTTAACCCAGTTTTTGCTCCGAAAACTTTCGGAGCAAGAAATGGGTTTAAGAGAAAATGAGTGATAAACAACCGTTTAAACTCTCTGTATTATTTATCATTTCTGATGGAATTTCAAGTAGGCTCGGTATTCCTCTTTTCCCATATACTTTCCGAGGACTTTTGAATCCCCTTTGGTAAGATCGACAAGGATCAATCCATCGATGACGTTGTTGAACGATTTATCTTCGGAAAAGGCGAGGATTCGTCCTCCTAAACGGAGATATTGTTTAAGGAGTACGGGAATCCCTTTGAGTTCTGTCTCGAGCTCTTCCACTCGTTCATCAATTTCTTCCAAGCTTTTATATTCCTCTCTTTTCCATTTTTGGGCGAATTGTTTCAGAAAGTTAACGGGGTTTCTTCCTTTGACCTCTTTTGCCAGAGTGTGATCTAAGTTGTTTTGTTGGAGAAACTGAACGATAAGATCCCGAGAGTGGGGTTGATAGTCGTGGGAGATACTGACGGGTCCAAAGAGGTAGCGATAACGTGGTTTTTTGGAGACGTAGTGGGCGATTCCTTTCCAAAGAAGAAGGAGGGGTTGAAATTGTCGTTGGTACTCTTTTCTGACAAAGGATCGACCCATTTCAAGGCCGGGATTGAGTTCTTGAAGGAGTTTTTTTCGATAGTGAAATAGGGAGGCGGTGTAGAGGCCTTTTTTTCCGAGAAAGGGGAGGATTTTATCGGTTTGTCCGATCCGATAAGCTCCGACAAGTTCTTTTGTTGTTTTATTCCAAATCCAGAGATGTTGATAATAAAGATCGAAGGGATCGAGATCAATCGCCTTGCCGGTGCCCTCTCCGGCCTCTCGGAAGGTGATTTCGCGAAGTCTTCCAATTTCTTGAAGCAGCAGGGGAATTCTTTTCGATCGTGCAAAGAAGACTTGAAATTCTCCAGAGCAGAGAAGTAAGTTTTTTTGAGGAAGAAGATCGATCTCTTGTTGGAGAAACTCAGGGTCGATGGGATCGATGACTTCGTCTTTCGGCGGAGTATGGATTTGGAGGGGAATTTGAAATTTTTTAGAGGTGGAGGAGGATCCATGGGCTAAGAAATAGGTTCGCTCACGAAGATAATCGGTGAGTTCCTGATCGGTTTTAAATTCAGTGATTCGATCGGCAGGAATCGGTTTGCCGATACGAATATGAATCGTATGGCCCTTCTTGTTCATGAATTCCTGAGGGAGAAGTGCTGTTTTGAAGCGAGAGTGACAAAGTCCTGCGAGATGAAAGAGGAGACTGTTAGATCCTTCAAAGTAAACGGGGAGGACTGCCGAGTGGGTTTTACGAGCAATTCCTGCGATTGTGGGGCTCCACGGGGAGTCTTCGATTTTTGCTTTTTTGATTTGAATCGAAGAAACTTCTCCTGCAGGGAAAGCAGCGAGTAGACCCTCTTGATTGAGATGGGCGATACACTTTTTTAGGGGAGCAAGATTACGCTCCTCGGAGTGGGTCGAGGAAAGGGGATCGATAAAAATAGAGCTCTCTCGCATCTCAGGGATGCATTCGAGAAGGAAGTTTGCCATGAGTTGAACGTCGTTGCGGTGTCGCCCCAGGAGGGAGGCGAGAAGGAGCCCTTCGATCCCGCCAAAGGGATGATTGGCAATGGTGATCAGACGTCCCGTTTTCGGGATTCGTTCTAAATCAGAGTCGGGGACTTGGTAGGTGACTTGATGGGAGTGAAGGAGGCTCTCATTGAAGGAGTCGTTTTGAAACTGAGATTTTGCAGTGTGATAAACTTGGTTGAGTTGATCGATCGCAAAAATTTTTTCTAAGGCCCCATTCACAATTGAAATGGTTCTCGGTTTCCAGTTTTTCTGGAACGGGAGATCGAATTTAAAGGGGTCGGTAGAGTTCATGGATTTTGTTGTCCTTAGCATGAAGGAATAGGAATTCACTTAGGTGGCAAACGAGTGACTTATTGGTAACAATTTACTTATTTCAACTCTTCGCATCCCGAAGCATGTCGCATAAGAAAAATACCGGATTCACCGCAGGGTAAACAGAGGACAACGGAGGGAAATGCATTCAAACCAATTTTTAACCACGAATGGACACGAATTTAAAGGTATTTAAAATATCGGTGTTCCCCTGTCTTTTTCAAAGTTTTGCATAAAGAAGGGTTAATTGATTTAGGGCGTTGGTGAGCGAAGAGTTAATTTTCCAGTGGGATCTCAACCAACGGACGAGTTTGTAGCTTGTCTGTGAGAAGCGTCGTAAGAAGGAG
>CAMCSM010000110.1 GCA_945877805.1 Methylacidiphilum caldifontis
CGAGAAAAGGGAAACCCTTGGAGAACTCTTTGAACGACTTTCGTCGGAAGCGAGCAGAACTTGAAGAGCCCTGTGCGAGAAATCCGCACGCAGGGATCTGTGCGGGGGGATCTGATGCCAGCGGCATCAGATTCCCTACCGCGATAAACCACTGATGAATTTAACCACGGATGAACACGGATTGACACGGATGGAGGATTTTACGGAAATCTATTCCCCGATCCTTTTTCGGGGCTGCAATCTCTTCTCCCGCTGCTGCGCGATCAGATCGTCTCCTCCAAACCCTTTTGGAGTCGGCTCCTAAGAGTGTTCTTAATTTTTTCGAAAAGGGGAACCAAAATTTTCTTATGGAAGGATTTGGGTTTGGAATCGAGGATTGATTCCTTGAGGGGAAGAGCGTTTAATTGAGGGATGAGTTTGAATGGGAGCGCGCTTGTAAAAAAGCCCCTTTGTTTAGTGGGGATGATGGGGTGTGGAAAAAGTTCCGTCGGGGAGCTTTTAGCCCAGCGACTCGGGGTGCCGTTTTACGATTCCGATTTGGAGGTCGAGAGGGAGAGCGCTAAGACGATCCCAGAGCTTTTTCAAGAACGAGGGGAGATTGCATTTCGGGCCTTGGAAAGGGCCGCGATTTTACGGCTTATCGAAGGGGTGCCTGGAGTTCTTTCCATTGGAGGAGGGGCCTTTATTCAGGAGGCGAATCGTACGGTTTTATTGGAGCGAACGGAGTGTCTCTATCTGAAGACTCGACCGGAAACGATCTATGAACGGATTAAGGGGTTTACCCATCGTCCTTTACTTCAAAATCAAGATCCGTTGGGGACCTTAAAAAAACTGTTGAGTGAGCGGGAATCTTTTTATCAGCTCTGCCCTACGGTGGTTGAAACGGATGGTAAGGGGTTAGAGCAAATCGTTCAGGAGATTATCGAGGTCAATTAACCCAATTCTTTTTTTCATTTTTGAGTTCTTTGCGTTCTCTGTGGCTAAATTCACTGTTTTTAGGTTCAAAGGGTATTATATTTTGAAGGATTGATCGGGGATTATCCCATTTTTTGCATTAGAACTGGAGGGGCAGTGGCCCACTGCCTTCCCCGTCCGATGAGGCACAGAGCCTGTGCCCCTCCATTTTTTATCACCATTTTGGTGATATCGTTTGAGAGGTATATCCATTCCTAATGCAAGAAATGGGATTATTTCTGCCAACGGGCGAAGATCCCACAGGGAAGCATTCCCCCTTCACGAATCGGAAGCCCGAGTTCTCCGGAGTAAATCGTTCCAGGGTGTTTGGCGATCGCCTCTCCAAGCAGTTGACCGAGAATTGTCGGCGAAAGGCCTGTGGTATAGGCATTGACTAAGAAGAGTACTGGCTGCTCGGATAAAATCGAGATACAGGATTGCAGTAAAGGCCAGAGATGAGTTTCGAGTTTCCAGAGTTCTCCATTAGTCCCTCTGCCATAGGAGGGGGGGTCCATGAGAATTCCGTCGTAGCGAGTTCCCCGCCGCTGTTCCCGTTGAACGAATTTCATGCAGTCGTCCACAATGTAGCGAATGGGCTTATCGGCGAGGCCGGAGAGGCGAGCATTTTCACGGCACCATTCGACCATGCCTTTTGAGGAATCGATATGAGTGACACTAGCTCCTGCGGCGGCGACGGCAATGGTTGCGGCTCCTGTGTAGCCAAAGAGATTTAAGATCTTGAGATCTTTTCGAGGAGATTGGGTAATCTGTTGATGAATCCAATTCCAATTCGAGGCCTGTTCGGGGAATAGTCCGGTATGTTTGAAATTCGTGGGACGAATTTTAAATTGGAGATGCTTGTAAGAGATTTGCCAAGATTCGGGGAGTGTTTTTTTGAATTTCCACTGTCCCCCTCCATCGGAGGAACGGAGATAAAGAGCATCGGCCTTTTCCCAAAGGGAATGATTTTTTTTAGGCCATAAAATTTGTGGATCAGGACGTGCAAGCGTAATCTCTCCCCAACGTTCCAGCTTCATCCCATCGCCACAGGCGAGGATCTCGTAGTCACTCCAGTCTTGGATGAATTGAGATTGCGATGCGATCGAGTTCATGAGGAGAGAGGTCGACCTTTAAACTGTCGATTCTTTAGCCAGACCATGGCGATCAGATCTCGGGTGGCTCTGAGCGCTCGTTTGGTTCCGATGACTTTACTCACTCCACGAAAACGGGGGCGGTGATTTACAGGAGTTTCTCCTGTTTTAAAATCCATTCCGATGAGAAGCGCAGGAATGAAGCGATGCATTCCATTCCATCCTGGAAGTCGCTTGGCGGCTTCGACCTTCATGAGCTTGAGTGAGCAGCCGGTATCAGAGGTGTGATCGTCAAGAAGCGTTGAGCGGACGGCATTGGCGATGATGCTTGAGGTACGGCGGATCCAATTATCTTGTCGAGAGGTTCGGATTCCGGTGACGAGATCGAGATTTTCTTTTTGGAGGAGCTGGAGTAATTTTATAAAATCTTGAGGATCGTTTTGAAGGTCGGCATCGAGCATTCCGACGAGATCCCCCTTTGCCGCCTGAAAACCGTAGTAGAGGGCGGCACTTTGTCCTGAGTTCTGGGTAAGATGAATCCATTGAACTGGAAAATGAGGGGAGATTTGCGGTCGGGCAAAGTGGTCGGTGCTACAGTCATTCACGAGAATGATCTCGGCCTCGAGATTGAGGAGAGTGAGCGAGTCGTCGAGCTCTTGGATGAGTCGAGGGAGGTTTTCGGCCTCATTATAAAACGGGACCACGACGGAGATCTTCCGAAAAGGAGTGGTAACGTGGTCTGAATTCATCGTGCTGTGACTAGCTTTGAATTTGCTTAACGACGAGAAAAATCGATCAGTGAAGATAAGCGGTTAATAACTGTCTTTACTTGGCGTATTTGGCGTCCCTTGGTGGTTAATCCTGCCTTTTCCCGTCCGATATCCGAGGAGCAAGAAGAGTGCGCTGACGATGAGAATCCAATCCCCGAATTTTTCGTAAGGGGTGATCTTCGATTGAGTCCATTGCAGGTCTCCTTTAAGGGCTCCTTCGCTCTCGATCGAGTTTCCGTTTTTATCCTGAAATATTTTTTCAATAATCCCCTTTTGATTGATCTGACAGGTGAGGCCTGTATTCGTGCAACGGATCATCGGGAGATCGAACTCTACGGTTCTAAAGACTGCATTGGCTAAATGTTGTGCGGCTCCGGGAGAATCTTTGAACCAGGCATCATTAGTAAGATTGATAAGGACCTCCGGTTGAAGTTGGTTGACCTTACGGACAAGTGAGGAGAGGGTATCTTCGAAACAGATAATCGGAGCGATTTTCACTTTCGATCGATATAAGGAAAAGAGGGCGCTTTGCTCTCCGGAATCAAAACCGCGGGGAAGTGGAATCCAGCGTCCTAAACGGGGGAAAGTATCCCAGAATGGGGTGTATTCTCCAAAGGGAAGAATATGGTTTTTATGGTAGATCGCTCCCTGTACAGGACTGTTTAACGGAGGAAACCAGATGGCGGCGTTAAAGGTTTTATCCTCTGCAATGTCGAGGGTTCCCATGATGAAGTCAAAGGAGCCCATTTTTTGAACACGCTCTACTGAGGCTCGAAGCTCAAAGTCAGTTTTATAAACTTTTCCACAAACGGTTTCTGGCCAGAGGATCAGTTCGGGGTTAAATCCTTGAATCGATTCTTGGGTGAGTTTCAAATGTCGGAGGAGAATTTCCGTGCCGCTCATCAGATCATATTTTTCATTTTGAGGGACATTGGGTTGGATCGCGGCGTAGCGTAAGGTTTTGAGCGAGTCATCGGCCGGAGTTTTAATTTTAAAAAATCCCCAGAGATGAACTCCCAAGAAAGTCACCATGAGAAGATAAAGATCTAAATAACGTCGATAACCGCGACCGGTCTTAATATCTTGATGAAATCGACGAATCGCTAAGGCGATCATCACATTCACAAAAACAATCCACCAGGTAATGAGTAAGGTTCCGCCGACGCTCGACCATTGAAGAATCGGAATGACCCGATATTGAGATGTGGCTAGTCCGTTCCAAGGAAATCCACCGAGCATCCATCCCCGAATCCATTCGAGAATTGTCCAAGAGGAGGCGCTTAAAGCGGCGAGGCCAAAATAGGGGAGCGAGATTTGAGAGGGGGTTGGGGATCGAGTTGCTTCGATTTTAAAGAAGCGGTTGGACCAGAAGTGATGGAGTTGATTCCAAATCGAGAAATAAAGCGAAAGGTAGAGAACATGGGCGCAGGTTCCGATGATCGTGACATGACCGACCCACCAAAGAGTCGTTCCGAAAAAGAGCAGTCCCATCCAAAATCCCATCGCTCCTGAGGAGAGTTGGAATCTGGAAAGAAGCGGAAATCCAGGAGGGGGGAGGGGGATCAGAAAGTTTGCGAGAATAATCGGAACTAGAGCGACCCAGATCGTCCCACTTGCATTGTGGGGAGGCAGGGAGAGAGCCATCAGCCAGCCGCTGAGCAGGGAGGCGATCGCTTGAATCAGAAATCGGCGAGAGTGATCACTTTTAAAATTCATAAATCGGAATTCAATGCGATTGATATGGGATAGAGAATATTTTCATTGAGGAGATATCCTTGGTTTTGGTCTTTGACCGATTTATGGTGGATTGACCTTACAAGTCACTCCACCGATTGCAAGAAATGAGAATTTGACCCTCGATAAAATCTTACCTAGTAAACTTTAATCATGAGTTCCTCCTCTTTAAATACCGTTCACCGTCGTCGCAATGCTCTTAACGGGGATTGGGTTTTGGTTTCTCCCCATCGCACCCAACGTCCATGGCAAGGCCAAGAGGAGAAGACTCAAGCCGAACGTCCGAGCTACGATCCGAGCTGCTATCTTTGTCCCGGAAACACGCGAGCGAATGGCGAGGTGAATCCTGATTATCCACAAACCTATGTCTTTGATAACGATTTTGCGGCACTCCTTCCGACGGGGGTTCAGGAGGCGAAAGGGGTAGGGAGTTTATTTGAATCTCAAAATGTCGCCGGAACCTGCCGAGTGATCTGTTTTTCCCCGCGTCACGATCTGACGGTGGCTCAAATGGAGTTGGTCGACATCGAGGCGGTTTTATCGACTTGGATTCAGGAAACCAAAATATTGAGCGAGAAATATGTTTGGGTTCAGATCTTTGAGAATAAGGGATCGGTGATGGGGTGCTCGAATCCCCATCCTCATGGACAGATTTGGGCCTCGAGTTTCATTCCGTTGGAACCGGCAAAAGAGGAACGGGAGCAGAAGGAGTATTTTCAGAAAACGAAACAAAAGTTACTTCTCGATTATCTCGCTCAAGAGTTAACGTCGAGGGAGCGAGTTGTGTTCGAGAATGAAGATTGGGCGGTCGTCGTTCCCTATTGGGCGGTCTGGCCCTTTGAGACCTTATTGCTCCCTAAGTTTCCGGTAACACGAATCACAGAGCTGAACGATCATAAGAAGAAGAGTTTAGCCATCGCGATGAAAGCTTTATTGCAGGCCTATGATGTTTTATTTGAGACCTCCTTTCCCTATTCGATGGGATGGCATGGGGCCCCGTTTATGGAGGGAAATTTTGAACATTGGCAGTTGCACGCCCATTTTTATCCTCCGCTTCTGCGCTCTGCTTCCGTGAAGAAATTTATGGTTGGCTATGAAATGTTGGGAGAGCCCCAACGGGATTTGACTCCGGAAAGCGCCGCAGAGCGTTTAAGGGCTCTAGTCATATAAACCTAGAAAAAGCAGTAGGAACCACGGATATCACGGATCACACGGATTTTCAACTGTTTAGGAAAAATTACCCCTTCACCCCGTGTGTGAAGGAAAAAACAGAGGTTCATTTTTATAAACTCCTCCATCCGTGAGATCCGCGTTATCCGTGGTTAAATTCATCTGCCGCTTTTAGGATAAAGGTTGATTATTTTTTACCCCGTTTTGAGCCTTGAAGGGCTTTCGCTTGAATAGGGCCTCGAATCAGATCGGCGACGAGGGGGTTTGGGAAACGTCGTTCGGGAGTGATCGCATAAAAAGATTCTCGAAGCGGGGTGCTTGCCCATTCAACTAAAATTCCTTGGCGAAGTTCATCTTGAACGACGACGGGAGGAACCAGGGTGACCGCCTGCGAATGACGGGCAAGGAGTCGAAGCATTGTCATATCATCGACTTCAGCAGCAATCATCGGATGTATTCCGGCCTGTTTCATCTCTAAATCAAAAGCCGTTCTCATTTGACTTTCGCAGCCGGGCAAAAGAATCGGGGTCTCTCGGAGATCTTGAGGATATTGAAATTTTTTTTTAGTCTTTCGTGGGGGGCCAATGATGCTGACCGGAAGTTCCTCCAAAAGATGGCAATACCAAGGCTGCTGCGAGTCACGAGCAACGGCACGGTTTGAAAGAATCACATCAATCGTATGTGAGTTCAATTGAGGGAGTAGATCTCGTAATAATCCGGTGTGAAGAATCAGCTCAACATCGGAACGATTGAGAAAGGGGCGTATCCGTTCGAGCTGAAAGTTGCGAGAAAGCGTTGAGACCGCTCCGATTCTCAGCATTTGCCGACGATTTGTCGGACGATTTTGAAGGCGATCAATCATTTCCTCCCCAGAACGAAAAATTGATTCCGCATAATCGAGAGCAATCCGTCCTGCCTCGGTAAGAACTAATTTTTTGTGAACCCGATCAAATAGCGGATGCTCAATCATCGCTTCCAGCTGTTTGAGTTGAACACTTAGTGCCGCAGGAGAGACCGAAAGTGCTTCAGCGGCGCGAGTTAGGTTTCCTTGATTGGCGATTTCTCTAAAGTAACGGAGGTGATGATAATTTAAAAAACTCATGTTAACATTAAGTTAATGATTTGTTAAATAAGTTCAATTGGATTTAATCTTAAATTTTTGGAATGATTACAAAAATCAAGAGGATTAAATCATATGAAACTAGAGCTGACTCAATTTTTTACCTACTGCATCATGATGACTCCGTTGGTACTTCTGAGTACTTTGCTGATTCCTGCTGCCTGGTGGGAAAAAAATCCCCGAAAAGCCTCTCAGCTTGGGGCATTCCTCGGGAAATTATCTTTTCTATTCATGGTTATCGCCTCCTTCGGATTAGGGATCAAGGGAGTCCTCAGGGCCGATTTAATGAAATGGGGTCCCTTTGCATGGACGGTTTACTTTGATACTCTCACCGCAATCATCGGGACCCTGGTTGGTTTTTTAAGTTGGATGATCCTCCATTTTTCTAAAAACTATTTAGAGGGAGATCCGGGACACGGGCGCTTCACCCGATGGCTTTGTTTCACCTCGGGATCAACCTTAATGGCCGTCGTTTCTGGGAATTTAGGACTCTTTGCGCTCTCGCTTTGTTCCATGAGCATTGGATTGCACCAATTGCTGATGTTTTATCCTAAACGATCGGCTGCGGTGATATCGGCCCGAAAGAAATTTATGATCAGTCGTTTAGGCGATTTATGTATGATCGGAGCTCTTGCTGTTTCTTATTTTAACCTAGGTACTTGGAATTATCAGGAACTTCTTTCTCTTACGAATCGCCCTGAAAATACCTTTTCATTTAATATCATCGCCCTGCTTCTTGTCGGCACTGCCTTATTGAAATCAGCGCAATTTCCTTTTCATAGTTGGTTGCCGGATACTCTCGAGACTCCGACCCCTGTTTCCGCCTTGATGCATGCCGGAATTATTAACATGGGGGGCTATCTGATTGTTCGACTGAATCCGATCGTTAGCCTTTCTCCAACCGCTCTGGGGATCCTCGTTATTCTGGGAGGATTCACGGCACTGTTTGCCTCCCTCGTGATGTTATCCCATGCGAGCGTTAAAAGGTCTCTCGCCTTTTCGACGGTTGCGCAAATGGGCTTTATGATGTTGCAGTGTGGATTAGGGGCCTATTCTCTGGCTATTTTGCATATCGTCGCGCACTCTCTTTATAAGGCACACGCCTTTCTCTCCTCGGGGAGTTTGGATGAAATGCGTAAATCCTCTTGGATCCCTCGAGAGCTCCCTCATGCTCATCCGGGAGCGGTTTTTTTATCTCTAGGGGGATCGATTGCTGGAATGATCATTGCCGTTGGAATTACCGGAATTTCACCGATCGATGAACCCGGAGGAGTGATCTTAACGGGAGTTTTCCTGATGGCGATCGCTCATCTTTTATGGGGATTATGGAGTCGAACTCTTTCTGCAAAGATTATCGCTCTGGGGGCTCTTCTAAGTCTAGCCCTTGCGATTCTTTATTTAGGCCTCCATGCCGGAATCCATTTCTTATTAGGGGGAATTACAGGAGAGCTATCGAATGCCGCATCAGAATCATTGAGCTGGATGTCGGTATTGATCTTAGTTCTCTTTGCCGGAGTGTTTTTAATTCAGATCGAGCTTCCGGCTTGGAGAGTTCATCCCTACTGCCATGCCGCCTATGTTCATGCGAGAAATGGATTTTATTTTAATACGATTGCCAATCGTGTGATCCAAAAGATTTGGCCCCTGAAAAAATTAAATCAACAGGAGAAATAATGAAAACTACAAACACCATTCAAGCAATCCATGAGGCTTGCCATCGGGTCCCTCCTTTGTTTCCGCTTTCCGATTTTGTAGCGGTGAATCCCTTTTTAGGGCTCGTGGATCGCCCTTTTTCGAATGCGGCACAACTCCTTCGCAAAACGGCGAAATCCGATATCTTAATGCCCTCTTCTTGGTATCTGGAACAACTCTATTTAGATCGCATCACTGAGGCTGATTTAAGAGAGACCGCGCAAAAAGAGGACCCTCTTTCATTAGACCGAGAGGCATTGATCAACCTCCTTCAGCAGGAGACCTCTTGGAACGGAATCAAGACCGCTTCGGAAGTCTGCTCCCTTGAAGGGGCGAGTGATTTTATTTTGGAGGAGATCTCAAAATGGTGCTCCGTCTATTATGATGAAGGTCAATCCTCTTGGAAATTTCCGTGGAGAGAGGGATCGTTATTTAAGGCGTGGAAATCGGCCGCCGCTCTTGATGCCAATCCGGAGGTTTTTGGAATTCCTCATTTTCGAAAAAAAGTGAGAGAACTTGGAGATTCTCCTGATGAAATCATTTCCTCGATCCTGAAAACGATCGGTGTTCCGGAATCTGAATTGCCAGACTTCCTCCACCGACAACTCATGACGATTTCCGGATGGAGCTCCTATGTTCAATATCAGAGTCGTGAAAACGGAATACAAAAAACAGACCAA
>CAMCSM010000111.1 GCA_945877805.1 Methylacidiphilum caldifontis
TTTCTTGCATTGGGAATGGATATACCTCGTAAACGATATCACCAAAATGGTGATAAAAACTGGAGGGGCACAGGCCCTGTGCCTCATCGGACGGCAAAGGCAGCCCCGACCTGTCGGGGCTGCCCCTCCAGTTCTAATGCAAGAAATGGGATAATTCGGTTCACGAATGGTTTTCCTTAGAGAGTTCTAATTAAATTCCACTGAAAGTGGAAAGGAACCGTTAATTTTAAGGCAGGGGTATTTACTGGTTTTTCGCTATCAATCGATTTAGCCTATAAACGGTTTTTTCTTTGGCGGTTAAGTGTGGCTTTTTCTTCCACTCCCTACGGCGAAGGGGACAACGACTTCTGCTTGTCTTCCCTCCCCTCTGTGCCATCTTTTCCACTGATGATCTCGATGACTCCGACTCGCTACTCCGAATTTGAAGGCAAAATTGAGGATGGCTTACGTATCTCACAAGAGGAGGCCTTACTTCTCTATGACCTCCCATTGCCAGAACTCGGCGCCCTCGCCGATGACCGTCGACGTCAACTCCATGCCTCCCACCATGCGGGCCGTGGAAATGAGATCGTTTCCTACATCGTCGATCGCAATATTAACTACACGAATGTCTGCAATGTTTACTGCAAGTTTTGTGCTTTTTACAGAACGGAGAAGGATGCGGATCACTATGTCCTCACCCCCGATCAAATCAGTGAAAAAATCGTCGAGCTCGAATCGATTGGAGGAACTCAGATCCTCATGCAAGGAGGTCATCACCCGAAACTCAAGATCGACTACTATCTCGATCTCCTTCAACACATTCGTCAAAAACATCCAACGATCAATATTCACGGTTTTTCTCCCCCGGAATTTAATCACTTCGCAGAGGTTTTTAAGATGTCACTCGAGGAGGTCATCACTCGATTTAAAGAGGCAGGCCTCGGTTCAATCCCCGGAGGAGGAGGCGAGATCCTCGTCGACCGAGTCCGCGATAAAATCTCCCCGTTAAAGTGTAACTCTGATCAATGGCTCGAAGTGATGCGGATCGCTCATCGACTTGGATTAAGCTCCTCGGCAACAATGATGTTTGGGCATGTCGAGACGGTCGAAGAACGCCTGCAACATCTCCAACGGCTTCGTGATCTTCAAGATGAAACAAAGGGATTCACCGCCTTCATCTGCTGGACTTTTCAACCGGAAAATACGGTTCTCAAGGCAGATCCCGTCGGCGCCCATGAATATCTTCGGATGCAGGCTCTAAGCCGGATCTTTCTCGATAACATCCCCAATATCCAATCCTCATGGGTCACCCAAGGTCCGAAGATCGGTCAAATCGCGCTTGAGTACGGGGCCAACGATTTTGGAAGCATCATGATGGAGGAAAATGTCGTCTCCTCCGCCGGAACCTCTTTTCGCCTTTCGATTCAAGAGATGCGTCGCCTCATTGAAGAGATCGGTTACGAGCCGCGTCAACGCAATAACTGGTATCAACTTCTCGATCAAAATCCCTCACTCGCTTTTTAAAATTAAAAATTTATGAACTATCGTCATCCTCTCGCACTTATCGTTTTATCTCTTTTTCTTTTGCCGCTTCCGCTGCTGGCTCAAGCGAAAGAGAGTCCTGAGCTCAACCTCACTCATGACAAGGCCCTCGTTCGAATCTTAAACTATATTCAACAACCGATTTGGAACGTTCCTTGGCAATTCCAACGCATTCAAGCGGCCTCGGGAACTGGCTTCATTATTGATGGCAAAATGATCATGACGAATGCCCACGTCATTAGTTGGAGTCGAAACTTAGTCGTCTTCCGCTACAACGATCCTCGTCCCTTTAATGCCCGCGTTGTTTTTCGTGCCCACGAATGTGATCTCGCCTTGATCACGGTCGATGATCCCTCCTTTTTTGAAGGAATCACCCCCCTCGCCTTTGGAACGCTTCCGAAGGTTCGCTCCACGGTCACCACCAACGGCTATCCCGCCGGCGGAACTCAAATCTCCTACACTCGTGGCGTGGTCTCGCGTATCGAAATGCAAAACTACGCTCATATCAGCAATAAAAACTTTCTCGCGGTTCAAACGGATGCCGCGATCAATCCCGGGAATAGCGGAGGCCCTGTCCTTCAAGAGGGAAAAGTCGTCGGGGTTGCTTTCCAAGGAATTAAAGCCCTTGAAGGAGCCGGTTTCTTTATTCCTACCCCCGTGATTCGTCATTTCCTCAAAGATATCGAAGATGGAAAATACGATGGATTTCCGGTCGCCGGAATTTCGACTCGATCCTTAGAAAATCCGGCCTATCGCCGTTATCTCGGACTTCCGATGGATGGGCGAGGCATTGGGATCAATGGACTTCTCCCGATTCCCTCGACTCAGGAGCTGCTCCGTTTTGATGATGTCCTTCTTGAAGTGAACGGATTTCCGATCTCCAGCGATGGCACCACAATCTTTGAAGGGAATCGCGTTCAAATGGGGGTTGTCTTCAATGAACTTCAACAAGGGGAGATCGCCAAGCTCAAAATCTGGAGAGAGAATAAAGAGATTCTCGTTCCACTTCCGATGACTCTCTACAAAGGGGATGAACGCGAAGGGGCTCAACATGACACGCTTCCTCGTTACGTGATTCATGGAGGACTTCTTTTTTCACCGCTCAGCTTTGAGCTGATCCGAACCCTCAGCGACCAGGGCAGCGATACCGCCAAGGAGCTCTCCTACGCCCTCTTCTTTCGACGGTTTGAAAATCCCGATCATCCCCAAGTCGAACCGGTCATCCTCCTCTCCACTTTCTCCCATGCGGCGAATGCGGAACTCAATACCCCACTCCCAGCGATTGTAAAATCGATCAATCAAATTCCGATTAACCAGTTGGATGATCTCTCGAAGGCCTTTGAGAAACCGCTCAACGGATTTCATGTGATTGAGTTTACGAATCATTGCACCGAAACCTTTGATGCCAAAGCGCTCGATAAGGCGCATCCCGAGATCATGAAAAACTACGAAATCCCACAGGCCCAACGATGAAAACGCTCGCCCTCCTTCTGCTCCTCAATTCAATTCTGTTTTTCTCCGGATGTAAGTCCGACTCGGAAACGGTTGCCATGCAGAAACAGATTGTAAAACTTGAGGTCGTTCAAAAAATCTACGACCCTCAACAACCGTGGAGAATTACCACCAAAGAGACCTCCCGAAATGCCCTCGTTCTTTCCAATCAAAAACTGATCACCACCGCAGAGTTTCTCAGCGACTCAACCCTTTTACGCATTCAAAAAGAGGGGAAAGGAAATAAATTTGCTGCGAAAATCGCTTGGATCTCCTACCCGTTAAATCTCGCTCTGATTACCGTCGAGGACTCCTCTTTTTGGCAAGGACTCCACGAAGCGACCCTTTCTGAAGAGACCCCAAACATCGGGGCCTCTCGAATTTGGCGCTGGCAAAACGGGATCCTGGAATCGTGGCACGCAGAAATCAATCAAATCCAAGTGCTCCCCTCAGAGCTCAGCCCCGTCAATCATGTCTTTGCCAATGCCTTCTCTGAAATTAATTCGGCAGGATGGTGTGAGATTGTGACCCAAGGAAAAGAGGTCGTCGGAATCACCAGCAGTAGCGCCAACAATAAACTCAGCGTCATCCCCTCCTCCTTTCTCCTGACGATTATTGATCACCAAAAAAACGATTCGAAATTCGAGATCGGCTACTTCCCCTTCTATTGGCAAACCACTGAAAACTCACAAAACGCCAAACGCCTGCAATATCCGGGAACTCCAAAGGGGGTCTTTATTACTCAAATCGATCCCACCACCCCTGAGTCTAAGGTCTTTAAAATCGATGACTTAATCCTCGAGATCAACGGCATGGCGATCGAATCCAACGGAGACTATAAAGATCCGATCTTCGGATCGATCAATTTAGAAAACCTTGCCGTCCGAGAGGGAGTGGCAGGCAGCACGATCCATTTCAAAATATGGCGACAAGGTGCCGAAAAATTAGTTCAAATGACCATCCCCGCTTTTCGCTATGAACGCTCTAAAGTCCCTGAACATCGATTCGATGAGGCCCCCGAATACCTCATTGTCGGAGGAATGATCTTCATGCCTCTCACCACCGAATATCTTCGTGCCTTTGGCGATCAATGGAAAAATACGGCCCCGTTCCGACTTCTCTATCATACCCTGGAGCCGACCCTGTCTGAAAATCAAAAGATCGTCATTCTCTCGAGCGTACTTCCCGATCCCTACAACTTAGGCTACTCCGACTACCGCTTTATGACAGTCGACTCGGTCAACGATCAAAAGGTTCAGACTCTCAAACAGTTCGAGCAAGCTCTTGCCCAAAATAAAGGAGAGTTCCACAAAATCACCTTCCTCAAAGGCCGCGCCCCCCAACAAGCGATTCTCGATGCCAAAACTCTCGATGAGACCAATCAACGCATCTTGAAAAAATTTAGCATCCCTTCCGATCGCTTAATTCTCCGATGAATCTACTTTCCCCCCCTTATCGCATCGGAGTCATCGCCGATAGTCATAACCAATGGCCTCCTCGAGCCTCCGAACTTTTAGCGGGAGTCGATGAAATCTGGCACCTCGGCGATATCTGCCGAGAATCGATCCTCGATGAGGTCCGAGCGATTTGCCCTAAGATCGAAGTCGTTCTCGGAAACAACGATTATGATCTTCACTACCCCCTCTCCCTCACCTTAGAACGCCACGGAAAAAGATTTCATCTCATTCATATCCTCCCTCGTGAAATTCCGGGCTCCATCGATTTCCTCTGCTACGGCCACACCCACCGTCCCGATCAAACGATTAAAAACGGCCTTCAATTTTTTAATCCCGGCTCCGTTGGTAGCCCCAACAAAGGAGCCCCCGCAAGCCTCGGCTTTCTTGAATACGATTCGACCCACGGATGGAACTCCCGAATCGTTCTCGTATAGTTCACCGCCAAGTGAAGATAAGCGGTTAAAACTCTCTTTCTCTATTGCATGAATTTGGTTAATCGAACCGGAACGCCGGTCCTCCGAGCGAGATAATCGCGATTCAAATTTGACAGCTCCTCTGAATCTTCTGGAAAGCGATTTAAAACAATCTCATGAATCCCCAGCCCCTGACGATGAACCGCTTTGACTGTCAATAAGCTCTGATTAATCGTCCCTAATCCGGCCCGAGCGACAATCACGACCGGAAACCCCAGCTCTTTTGCGAAATCGCAGATCATCTTATCCTCCGTCAATGGAACCATCCACCCCCCAGCCCCTTCAACAACAAGATGCGTAAACTGTTCAGCAAGCGAAACGGTATGCTTTAAAATGAGATCGTAAGGAATTCCCCCTCCCTCCTTTTGCGCCGCCATCAACGGAGCCATCGCTGAAGCAAAACAACAGGGATTAATCTCATCGAGAGAAAGTACTCCCTCCATCGCCTCCTGCAAACGAACCGCATCACTACGATCCCCCGTCGCAAACGGTTTCACCCCCACTCCATTCACCCCCTTCGCTCTCCAAGAGCGAATCCAATCGACGCTATAACTCGTCTTTCCCACCCCCGTACATGTCCCGGTAACAAAAAACTGTGTCATCATTAAAAACTATAAGCATTGCCTGAAAATGAGAAGGTCTAAAAATCCATTTGGATCTTCTCCCCTTTTCCTCTATACCGATTCCATGCTTGCACGATGGATCGGAAAAGATCTCGATAATAAAATCGGGTGGCTCAGCGGATTTTCCGCCTCTCTCGCCTTTTTTTATCTCCTCGCGATCATCCCTTTTCTCATCGTTATCCTCACCCTCGCCCATCATCTCTGCTCCTACGATCTCACTCCCGAGCTGATTCGACTCGCAAAAAACCTTCTTCCCTCCGAAAGTAAAGTCTCCGCCGATAGTCTCGTCGAAGTCGCTAAATCGGTCTCCGGGGGGGGGGTCATCACCGTGAACACCGCCATCGCCCTCTGGACCACCTACAGCTTTATGCGAGAATTAGTACGCGCCCTTCATTTTATTTTTTGTGAGCCCGATCTCAATTTTGTTCAAGCAACCCCTTTCAAATCACTCCTCCTTCTCATCGCTTGGATGCTCGCGATCCTCATGACCTTCGGGGTCTTTTTAATTTCCCCGCTAGCCATTCAACTTCTCACCGAAAAAATTTGGTTTCACTTTCTCGCCTCTCTCCTCTGGAAAGTCATTCAATATGGACTCCTCTTTTCCCTCCTCTACGGAGCCCTTTGGCTCACCTATCGCATCTCGGCCCGCAACAAACTCAATTCACGACGACTCAGCCAAGGGGCCTTGATCGCCTCACTCGGATGGCTCCTCACCAGCTTCGGATTCACTTGGGTCGTCAAACTTGTCTGGAGCCAAAGCATCCTCCACGGGACCTGGGGCTGCATCATCGCCACCCTCTTTTGGGCCTATACCTGCGCCTGGTCGGTGATGATTGGGGCCTGTTGGATTCGCTACTGGGATACGAAAGAAAAAATAACTAAACCGACAAGAGGAGCTCAATAGCCGGATAGCTGAATATCTTAAATGCATTTAAAATGCAGGGGAGTGCCTCGCGCGGAGACGCAGAGAGTTTTAAATCCTCAATCCCAAAACAATGCAAATTCCGATCTCGAAATTTGAATCGAACTTTGTGTTTTAGTGTCTTGGTGTGAGACTCCTTTTAATGAGTAACCCCCTTGCCACTCCTCACCTCCCCCATCAGCCCCACAGTCTACGCTTAGTCCGCCGTAGTCCCGCAGTGCGGGACGAAGGTGGATCACCCGATTCGCCTCTCTTCTCCGCGTCTCCGCGTCTCCGCGCGAGGCACTCCCCTGAATTTAAGCTATCTTGCCTTCCTTAGATCGTCCCCATTGAATTCCCTTTCAAACGGGAAGGAGCGGTAAAAAACTTGTAGGTAAAATATCCCAAGATCAACGGAGCAAGCTGAACCGCAAAGCCCCACTGTTCCTTCATCCCTTTTGCGACTGAACAACTCACCAAAGCCACGATCCAAAGCAAACCGATTCCCCATCTCCCTTGCTCCCCCTCAAAAATCTTGCTCTGATTCTTCAAAATTCCGTAGGCAATCAAAAGCAATGTCCAATCATAAACGAGAAAATAAAGATTCGTCCAAGGCAGGATAAGAACCGCTCCTGCAAGTCGAATCGATTTGCTCTCAACCGAAATCGATTTCAACCAAATCCAAAAAAGTCGCAAAAAAAAGAGCATGACCGCCATGGAAAGAGCCGTGTGAATCCACGAACTCATCTGCGGAAAAAGAAGCCGGAAAAAACCGTTCGGATCAAAAAATTGAGTGATCGGAAAACCGGGAGCGGCCACCAGTAACGGAATCCTCTCGATTGCAAATCGCCCGTATGCCCAACTCTGTTCCGGAACAAGATAAAAAGAGATCAGTAAATAAAGAGTCCCAGAAACAACCATCCCCTGAAGAATCCGCCACTCCTTCAGAATTAAAAAAATCGGAACGAAAGCGACGAATAGCTGCGGCTTATACAGCAACAGCCCCGCCGAGAGTCCGGCCAAAAAGAGAGCCCCTCTCTCCACCCACAGCCAACCGATCAACGCAATCACCCCCAAGCTCAAAAAACTGTTCTGACCATACGAGAGCGCGGCAAAGATCGGAAACCATCCCAAAGCAAACCCAAAGCCAAATCGAAAGACCTTTCCCACTCTCCATAAAATCAAAAGCCCTCCCATCGACCAAATCAGAAAGGCAACTCGATAATCTAAATGAGCCAACGGCTGGAGTCCCCAAGCGAGTAACGGAGGGTAGATATAAGGATGAAGATACTCCTGAGGGGAATGCAAAATCTCCGATTGTGCCTCGATCTGAACCTGAAAATCATAGAGTTGATCAGACCTCCCCTCCGCAAAAAGTTTTGCCCCCGTATAAAACTGGAGAAAATCAGGACCAAGAGGAGTTCCAAAGGCATCCCGATAAGAGGAGAATCCTCGAATCGAAATGAGCCATCCGAGAAGCAATAAAATCGAAGTCATCCAGAAGACCTTCGAAAATCGTGCCAAAAGAAAAGAACTCACGAATTAACTTCACCATAAAAAAGCCTCTTAGTGAAGTAAACTTCCTAAGATATATAAACATCTGCCACTCAATCGATTAGACAAAAATACAATTTAAAACATTTTCACACGAAGCCGCGAAGTTTCCCAAGGCTCCTCCCGAAAAGGCAAATGATTTTTTTCTTTTCGAAATTCCTAAGGGGAGAACCTTGGGAAGCTTTGCGGCTTCGTGTGAAAATTGCCTTTATCCCTGTTCCACTTCACAACGGTGCCATTCCCCATTCCATGGGGACAGTTGCTCTTAGTGAAGCCCATTAGCCCCTGCACCAAAATTACGAGCAATTCCATTAGTGTTAGCGATCTCGGTTCCCGAGCCTTTTGGCGGTTAAACCCCTCTTTTCCCCTGATTTATGGGCATGAATCAAAATATTAACATCGGGAATAATCACACCGTCCCTCGATTCTTTTTAACGAACTCCTCTGCCTCCAATTCATCTGCCAACTGATTCAGTTTATCGGGATCAATCCCCCCTTTAAACCCAAAGGAATGAGGTCGCGTCATCACCGTACTCCTGACCTCCCCCTCCCCTTCACGCTCTAATCCTCGCCGAAGCGTCGAGTTAATCAACTCCTTGAAGGTTAACCCCTTACGCCGCCCCTCACGCTCGATAATTGCCGCCAAATCATTAAGTTTATCCCAAATCCTTCCATAAGAAAATTTTGGTTCCCCTTTTCAAAAGAATTAAGAACTCTCTTAGGAGCCGACTCCAAAAGGGTTTGGAGGAGACGATCTGATCCCGCAGCAGCGGGAGAAGAGATTGCAGGACGCAATCCGAATGAGACGGGCGTCGAATGAGTCAACATGGAGTTAGAGATAGGCTCAAAGTGTCGGCGTCCACCTTCGTTTTCTTTCAGAACTACGGCGGATCTTCGACAAGAAGGCAGTCCCGATAAAGATCGGGATGCGAAGACTTGAATATCGAAACAAAAAACCGTGAATTTAGCCGCAAGAGAACGCAAAGAACTCAAAAATGAGGAATTTACAACAACTGAAGAATTGGCCCTAAGTGTTCTTTTGAGACCTTATTTTATTTTGTGTTCTCTGCGTTCTTTTGCGGCTAAAAACCTTATTTCA
>CAMCSM010000112.1 GCA_945877805.1 Methylacidiphilum caldifontis
CATCCAACCCCAAGCCTAAATCCCCCACCACCAAATACCCCCGCTCTTCGATCTTACCCATCCAAGGGCGGGGCCTCCCTCAATCGATAAAGAAGAAGCTTAAAAGGGCTTGCTTCGGGAGCTCGATGACTCGCTCCCTTCGCAACCCCCTTTAAGCTTCTTCTTTGACTCATCCTTTAAACAAATGAATAACTCATTTCTAATTGTCGTTTTAACTCAAGAATAATTGTCGTTGACCAAACGGCTGCCTCTCGCTCTGCCGCACTGGCAATTAAATTCACTTGATTCTCTCCATCCTGCTTAATCGCGGCAGTCACCTGACGAAGGCGGTTAACGACCTTACTTTCGATTTGGTGGATCATTTCCGCATCCCGAAAATGAACTTTGCGGATATAAACAGAGCCCAAACAATAGCCCCATTCTTTGGATAATGCCGTGACCTCTTCACGGACTAATCGGCTCATCTCATGGCGATCTTCAAGCATACGGGAAAGCTTTAAATTGCTGAGTGCACGAATCGTCTCTCAGAAACGAAATAAGTTGCATATCACTCGAAAACAGGGACAAAAGGGGGAATGTCGTACAGTTTTTAATTGACTATGTATCGATATGCGATACACTTAGCTAATGATTCAATCTTTTGCCTGTTATCATACCAAGGAGTTATGGGAGCTGGGAGAAAGTAGAAAATTCAAAAATATTGAAAGTGTTGGAATTAGGAAACTTCAAATGATTCACAGGGCTTCAAATCTCGTGGACTTAAAAATTCCTCCAGCCAACCGTTTGGAGTCCTTAAAAGGAGATCGAGTGGGTCAATATTCGATTCGAATGAATGATCAGTTTAGAATCTGCTTCCGATGGACAAAAGAAGGGGCTGAGGATGTAGAAATCGTCGATTATCACTAAAGGAAAAAAGTTATGAAAAAACAAAATATTATTCCTCTCGGACCAGCCAAAGTCAGCCCTGGAGAAATTCTTTTGGAGGAATTTATCAAACCAATGGGATTGACCATTCGGGATCTTTCTCGAAAGATGGGCTGTACCCCGATGCGCATCAGTGAGATCGTTCGAGGGAAAAGAAAGATCACCGCGGAAACCTCGCTCATGCTCTCGAAGGCGTTGGGAGTCAGTCCCCAATTTTGGATCGGCATTCAAACAGATCACGATCTCGCCATTGCAGTTCGAAAGCATCCTGAGTATTTGAAGGGCTAAACTTTTACTGCAATAAAGGATCCCTATTAACAGTGGTATTACTTCTGGATGAACTTTAATTTTTGAAAGTTTTTAGCTTTGATTTATTTTGGCGGTTAATCTCTCTATCGACGGTAAAGTGCTCTCAAGATCGAGTTTGACTTTTTTTCTTATATCGACTAAAATGGTCGTTAATGAGATTATCGATGAAAACAGACTATGCTTTAAGGGCGATATTTACGCTGGTGGAGCGGTATGGAGAGAGGCCGATTTCGATAAGGGAGTTGGCTCAGCGGAATGAGATTCCGAAGCGGTTTTTAGAGCAGATTTTATTACAGATGAAAGAGAAGGGGTGGGTCGATAGTTTACCTGGAAAGGTGGGGGGCTATCGACTGGCACGTCCCCCTCGAGAGATCACGATGGGGGAGATCGTTCGTCATTTTGAGCAGGTTTTAGCTCCGATTCATTGTGTATCGGTTGCGGGGTATAAGCGTTGCTCTCAGGAGCCTGTTTGTCGGTTTCGGAGATTGATGTTAAATGTCCGCAATATTGTTGCCTCGATGATGGATGGCACCACCTTAGAGGCGGTCTATCAAGGGCTTCCGGTCACGAATGCCGAGGTTTTTTCTGAACGGCTTATGGAGGGGGCGGG
The DNA here is from genome assembly GCA_945877805.1 of Methylacidiphilum caldifontis. Lineage (GTDB taxonomy): Bacteria > Verrucomicrobiota > Verrucomicrobiia > Methylacidiphilales > CAMAQI01 > CAMAQI01. Next base: position 1,844 of record CAMCSM010000112.1, read on the forward strand.
GATTTAGCAATTTTCAATTGATTGTTATCTTTCTCTCTATTTTGTAATGAACTCTCTCTCCTCTTTTTTTACTCGTTTTAAATTAAAGCCTCAGGTGATGCCCGGATTTGGGCTGAGCTTAGGATTTACCCTTTTCTATTTAGGGTTGATTGTTTTAATCCCCCTTTCCGGTATTTTTATTAAGAGCTCTTCCCTTTCATGGAATGAGATTTGGCTCACGGTGACGCATCCTCGTGTGATTCATTCCTATAAAATTAGTTTTGGGCTCTCATTTTTGGCCGCACTGATCAACGGTTTTTTTGGGTTGATGATTGCTTGGGTTCTCGTTCGCTATTCATTTCCAGGGAAACGGTTGCTTGATGCTTTAGTCGATTTACCGTTTGCGCTTCCGACCGCTGTTGCGGGGATCACCCTTTGTTCGCTGTACGCTCCGAACGGATGGATTGGATACTATTTATCCCTGTTGGGGATTAAGGTTTCCTATACTCCGTTGGGAATCCTCTTGGCACTCATTTTTATTGGCACTCCTTTTGTCGTTCGAACCGTTCAACCGGTGATCGAGGATTTTGATCAAGAGGTGGAGGAGGCCTCGATGAGTTTAGGGGCGGGACGACTCCAGACCTTTTGTCGGGTCTTGATGCCACCGTTGATCCCCCCCCTTTTAACCGGAATGGCCTTGGCCTTTGCTCGTGCAGTGGGTGAATATGGATCGGTTATTTTTATTGCGGGAAATATGCCGATGAAATCGGAGATCACTCCGTTGATGATCGTGATCCAGCTGGAGCAATATGAGTATGCAAAAGCGACGGCGATTGCAGGGGTGATGATGATCATTTCATTTTTGATGCTTCTTTGTATTAACCTTCTTCAGGCCTGGTCCTCACGATATCAACGGAATTAATATGGATGGAATTGTCTCACGGATAAAAGGGCCTCGATCCCTTGGCGCTTCGGCCTTAAATGAGCCGTTGTGGCTGAAAAGAGTTTTGATTGGAGTCGTCCTTCTTTTTCTCGGACTCTTTTTAATTCTTCCGTTAACAATGGTCTTTTACTCCGCTTTTTCAGAGGGGCTTGCTGTTTATTATGCCTCAATTACAGAGTCGGCAGCTCTTTCGGCGATTCGTTTGACTTTTTTTGCGACCTTGATTGCGGTTCCTTTGAATCTGGTTTTTGGACTTGCTGCCGCGTGGGCGATTACAAAATTTGAATTTCCGGGGAAACAGATTTTAATTACGCTGATCGATCTTCCCTTTGCGGTCTCTCCTGTGATCGGGGGATTAATTTATATGTTGATTTTTGGTTCTCAAGGGTGGTTTGGATCTTCGCTGAGAGATCAGGGGATTCAGATTGTTTTTTCGACCCCTGGAATTGTTTTAGGGACGATCTTTGTGACCGTTCCCTTTGTTGCCCGCGAGTTGATTCCGCTGATGCAATCTCAAGGGAATGATCAGGAGTTAGCGGCGATCACCTTGGGAGCGAGTGGATGGCAGGTCTTTTGGCGAGTGACCGTTCCAAAGATTAAATGGGGACTTCTGTACGGAGTGGTCCTTTGTAATGGGAGAGCGATGGGAGAATTTGGAGCAGTATCGGTACTTTCGGGGCATATCCGAGGGAAAACGAATACGGTTCCGCTTCATATTGAGATTCTTTATAACGAATATCAAACGACCGCCGCATTTGCAATGGCCTCCTTGCTGACCCTTTTGGCTTTAGTCACCTTAGGAATTAAAACCTCTATTGAGTCACGAGTGGCCAAGGAAATGAACGAGGAGATCTCATGAGTATTCAGGTTAAAAACATTCATAAAACATTTGGAAAATTTAAAGCGCTGAATCAAATTGATTTAGAGATTCCTTCGGGAGGACTAGTGGCACTTCTGGGGCCCTCGGGCTCAGGGAAAACGACCTTGCTTCGGATTATTGCCGGGCTCGACTTTTCCGATGCTGGATCCGGAAATATCTCTTTTAATGGTCATGACGTGACCTCTTTGGCGGCAGCGAAGCGAAAAGTCGGCTTTGTTTTTCAGCATTACGCCCTTTTTAATCATCTCTCGGTATTTGAGAATATCGCTTTTGGATTGCGGGTCCGATCAAAAGCAGAACGCCCCTCGGAGCAGGAGATTGAGGATCGAGTCCATAAGCTTTTAAAATTGATTAAACTCGAAAATTACGGAAAGCGTTTTCCGAAACAGCTTTCCGGAGGTCAGCGTCAGCGAATCGCTTTAGCGAGGGCTCTTGCGGTGGAGCCTCAGGTCTTGCTTTTAGATGAGCCTTTTGGCGCTTTAGATGCACGCGTTAGGCGGGAGCTACGACGCTGGTTGCGGCAACTTCATGAGGAGATTCATGTGACGACGATTCTTGTCACTCACGATCAAGAGGAGGCGTTGGAAATCGCCGACGAAGTGGCGATTATGAATCATGGTCAAATTGAGCAGCGAGGACGATCTCAAGAGGTTTATGATTTTCCGGCGAATGCCTTTGTTTGCGAATTTTTGGGAGATGTAAATTCCTTTGCTTCCACAGGACAAACGACGCTGGTTCGACCTCATGAGATCGAACTCTATTCCCATGATCGCGAGGGAGTGGAAGGGGTCGTTCGTGCGGTCAATGCCTTTGGTGCAGTCGAGCGTCTTGAGGTCGATTTAATTGCTGATAAAAAAACGATCTTGGTTGAGCGCTCGAGTGCCGTTAAAGAGAAGCACCCGTTAAGAACGGGAGATCTTGTCTGCGTTAAAATGCGTAAAGAATTTGTTTTCCCCGGCGAAGAGAGCGCTTGATTGAGCTCTCCATAAACCGGGCGAGCCGGAACCAAGAATCGTTTGGTTAATGTCTAATTGGTTGGGTCAAATTTACTTCTTCCGACCCCGGTTTATGGAATTTGCTCCGCACAAAATATGAATTTTTTGTTTTCGGGATTTTCGGAATATTTTTCGTCGGAACAAAAAATATGACCCCGCATATGCGGGGGGTCACAGGAGGTGACCTAAGCGAGTAGGGATACGAGCGAATCAACATGGATTGCAAGAGGATTAAATAGGATGAACAGACCTGACGATAATCCTAAATTCGGCAATCCATTTAACCACGGATAACACAGATATCACGGATTGAGGAGGTTATGAAAATGGAGTTTCTTTTTTTTATTCACCCAGAGGGTGAAGTTCTTCTTTTATGTAAATCCCTGAAAATCCGTGTGATCCGTGATATCCGTGGTTCCAACTGCTTTTTCTAGGGTGAATTTAGCCGCAAAAGAACGCAAAGAACTCAAAAAGGAAACGATTCAACCGATTTCTTGAATAAATAAAAAACCCACGGCACCGTTCGGTTACCGTGGGTTATTAAATTAAAAAAATTTAATCTTATTGAGGGGTTGCCACTTTTTGAGCTTTTAATGCTTCGACTTGTTTTTCAAGTTCTGCTTTGGCATCACCTGTTACTGCTTTGGCCTTCAACTCTAATTCAGCAATTTGCCTATCGAGTGCTTCGCCTGCTTCGCTTACATTAGCTGCGGCCTCTTCGCCTGCTGCCTTAACCGCTTCTGCTCCCTCTTCTGCGCTCTTCTTCACCTCTTGACTGATCGATTCAATCGCATTACCGAGCTTAGGGGCTTCTTCTTTTTTTTTGCAAGCTCCGAGAACAATAAGAGAAAGCATTAAACTACCTACAACTAATTTTTTCATTTTTATTTTCCTTTAAATTATTTACTTAAAATCTGAGCGATTTGGCTTAGATCTCCCTCTATTACTAGAACTCCTCACTCCTGCTGTAAATAGTAAAATCAGCCCTTACAATTTTAACCGCCAAGAAAAAGCAAAAAACGCTTCAGCGGGTGAATGAATGAATCCGCGACACTTTGAGAAATTCGACCTCGGGAATTGGAAAACCAGAACTGTTGAAAAGTAATTTAAAGGGATGGTGGTCGCGCCGGATCACCCAAGAACACCGCCTCGTTTATCGGATCGAAGAAAAGACATTGATCATCCTACAATGTCGCTTTCATTGCTTGGCTCAGCGAGGTTTATTTTTTAAGGATCGGTTCCTGAAAACGGGGAGCCAAATCGATAATTAGTTCGATGCGTCGATTCTGGGGCTTCTTCAGAGGATCTTCATTTGAATAAAGCGGTTGAGTCTCCCCCATTCCGACGCTTAAGACTCTTTTGGGGGGAAGTTGTGTGATATCAACGAACTCTTTTGCAACGACCGCTGCACGGGCGGCTGTAAGGGCTAAGAGAGTCGGATATTTTTGGGCCAAGGTTCCTTGTAAAGGGGTGTTATCATGATAGGAGATAAATCGCGCCTCCACTTCTGAGGGAAGTTCTTTAAAATAACTCCCCAGAGCGGTCAAAACTGTTTTTCCCTCTGTTTTCAGGCCTTCACTCCCTGGCTCAAAAAGCACCGTATTGGGGATGGAGAGGATTAATTTTTCATGATCTCGACGGATCGAGAGTTGTTTCGCCTCTAAGGCCACTTTGAGTTGAATCATGAGTCGTTTTTGATCCTCGAGAACGGTCAACTCTCTTTTTTGGGCGATCGCTTTCTCCGCATTCTCACGCTGTTCGCTCGCCTTCTTGACAGACTCTAAGGTCGCCTCCTTTTGACGGAGCTGATCCTCCTTTTGCTGAGCGATCGATCCGACATCCGAAAGCTCCGACTCTAACTTATTAATCTGAGCCCGAAGACTTTGAATCTCTTGAGTATGCAGCTCTTCCTGATGAAGGAGTGCCGTTTTTTGTTGATCACTCGATTGATACAAAGTCGCAAAATAAAAAGTTCCCCCTGTCATCAGGAGAAACAGCGGTAAGATAAAAACCCATGCCCCTCGGCCTCCATAATTACGGGGAGATGTCATGAACTCTATTTCAAAAGCAATTGGGAGAGATCGCCAAGCCTAAAATGATTTCCGATCGTGATCATCGGAGAAGAAATCGCCGCTCAAGGCAGCAGTAGATTTAACCTCTTTTTTCTCGCCGCTTTTCAATTGGGGAACTGATTTTGGATGATGAGCCTCACGGGAAGCGATCGCGATTTGAGGCCGCGAGCGTTCAGGGGCATTCGTGATCTTGATTTGTGAAGCGGGGAGGGAATTATTCTTAAAGCCGACGATTCCTTGAAGCTCTTCGACTTGTTCGAGCATCGACTGAGATTGACTTTTAAGCTCCTCGGAGGAAGAGGCGGTCTCTTCTGCACTGGCAGCGATTCCCTGCGTGACTTGATCGATTTGTCGAATCGCAGTATTGAGTTGATCGATTCCGCGACTTTGTTCGTTCGAAGCAGTTGAGATCGAGGTAATCAGTTGATCGATCTGTTTTGTTTTGCTATCGATCTGAGTCAAGCTTTTCGCCAGAAGCTCCGTCAGCTCTCCCCCTTGTAAACTTTTTTGGATGGAGGCTTCGATTTTGTTTGCCGTATCATCGGCCGCATTCGAGGCGCGCATCGCCAGATTTCGAACCTCATCGGCAACGACCGCAAAGCCAAGTCCATGTTCCCCGGCTCGTGCCGCTTCAACCGAGGCGTTAAGGGCGAGAATATTCGTTTGAAAAGCGATTTCATTAATCGTTTTAATGATTTTGGAGATTAAAGCCCCTGCCTCTTGAATCTCTTTCATCGCCGCACGAAGTTCCTCCATCCGCTGCACCCCCTCATCGGTCAAATGATGCGCCTCTACTGCTAATTGTTGGGCCTGTTGGGCACTCGCTGCATTTTGCTTGATCATGCTCGACATCTCCTCCATCGAAGCGCTGGTCTCCTCTAAGGTCGAGGCCTGTTCACTGGAAGAATTGGCGAGTGACTGACTTGCAGAAGAGACTTGTGCCGCGGCAGCTGCCGTCTGCTGTGATCCGCCTTCGATTTCTGAGGAGGAGTTACTAATTCGTTGCACCACAAAACGAAGCGTAAGCCCTGCGAAAAGCGATCCAATCACTCCCACAACGGTCATCAAGATACTTAATGTATAGATTCGATTCGTCGATTTTTCCGCCTCGGCGGTAATACGGGTTCGTTCTTCCGTGGAATAATGCTCTATTTCTGAGGAAATCAGATCCAAAGAGGCCTGATAACGATTAAACTTCGGTAAGGAATCGCGATTGTTGAAATCCCGGGCCTCTTGATTTTTTCCTTCTAAACAGAGCTTGATCACTTGATTTGAGGCCTCGACATATTCAGCACGAGCCGCAGCCAATACGACATACTCCTCATGGAGTTTTTCATCTTGCCATAATTTCGTCTCCGCTTGAATCGCCTCGAGCCGTGGTTTGATCTCTGCTCGAGCCGCTGCTATTTTTTCCGGCCATTGTGAAACCTGCTGTGGATCATTTTCTAAAAGGGCGCGCAAGACATAGCGTTGAGTATCGGAGCTTTTCTCAAGGACCTTTTGAATATTGATAAGCAATGCGGACTGATTTTCAATCAGTTGAGTAAACTCCTTTGAGTTTTTTTCTGCCTCGGAATGACTTTCCCATCCCAAATAAGCGATGCTGAGGACTAAAGTCACAAAAATTAATTGAATTAAATTCCGCATCTGCAATATATTCAACTTCATAAAGTTAAAGTAAGTAAATTTGCTATTTAGGCGAGCAGATTTATTACCATAAATCGGTCAAAAAGAGAAACCAAGGATTGATCTCTCTAAGGAACGCAGGAAGGCATGAAAATACAAAGAAAAAACAGCAGTTCCTAAAACCTAAACCTTCGCACGATTTTGCGATGGTTTGATCGGACATCGACCTCTCAAAAGCCCTGAAAGAGACATTTTGTCTCTTTTTCTTAAAAAATAGATTGTTTCGCACTCATTATTTTCTTGCCAAAATACACCACGTACCTATACGTGGTGTATGAAAAGCCCAATATTACCGAGTCGTTTCGTCACTTTACGTGACGCCTGCATCAAAAAGATCAGAGCCACTGCGCCCTTCATTGAGGGAAGTCTCGTGGGGATTACACTTCCAGGATCGAGCCACACGAACTATCGCCTGACCTCCAAGGTCAAGGGAAAGACCAAAGCGGTCTATGTTCCGGTGGATTTGGTCGACGAGGTACGAGTATGGGCAAAAAACTACAAGGAACTCAAAAAACTGATTCGGCAGATGAGCAAACACTCGGAGGCGATCTTGCGACGTCACGTGCGCGCAAGCAGGGGCGTCCCTCGCAAGTCAAAGAGCAAAATCCGCAAGTCTTCGCCAGCTACAAGCAAACGATCGAGCACTTCTTAAAGGCGTTTCCCGAGGAGATCTCGAATCTTCCT
>CAMCSM010000113.1 GCA_945877805.1 Methylacidiphilum caldifontis
CACATGATCCGAAAAGGCCGCGTCAAATATGTGTCAAAAAATGATGTTCTGGCGCAAAACAAATTCATTGAAAATCTCTTTGGATTAAATGCCTGATTTCCCCTTTACACCTCACCGTGCCCTCATTTATTGTTTTTGCAACAGAACCCTCTCGCTTTCGTGTCTGAACTTGGAATACCAAGATCTGACGGCTTGAAATTTTTTTACTCAATTTCATCAATCGCCCAAAAGATATAAGTCGCTGATCTCTAGTTTATTTTCCAGGGCTTCGCAGTTGAGACCGAGGGAAATACTTTGGATATTCTTTCCCGGTTTGGCTCCCGAGTCTTCTGTGTTTGCCAGGACGAATGTGTCGAGGTTTAACAATGCCACATGCCATTGCCCGTCTGCTGGTATGATGGATGTGCTCGTTACGAATTTTTTCTTATCCGTTGTGTTGACTAAAAAACGAGCCGTGGCTTTGCCCGTGAGTTTTGCGCGGATCAGCATGGAAGAAACGCGTTCGAGGGCGACTTCCTGGGGAGGGTTGAATAGGGGGTAACTCCAATTGTTGCCTTTACTTGCGAAGCGCACTTCCATTTGCCAGGCAGATTCCGGATTTTCACCAAAAACCGACTCCCCTCCGTCAGCTACGTGCGTGATCCACCGATGTTTTTCACCGACCGGAAGTGCGAATCGATAGGCGAATCGGGCGAGATGACTTTCGAGACCGAGAGGTTTGGAAAAAGAGAGCACGGCCGGTGTCGCATGAGGATGATTCGGTGTTATAGCCAGGAGTCGGACATAACTCATTCCTTCGGGATCGTGTTCCAGGTTTTTAACTGGAATTTCAAGTCTTACCTTCAGGGAACTTTTCGGACCGATCTCCGTAATTTTTTCAAACGCTAGCCCTTCCACAGTCTTCCATTTTTTCCCATCGGCGGAAAGTGCTTTTACGGATAATGAGACCGAAGCGGTGCGATCGGAAAGATTAAAAAGGCGTGTTTCAACGGGGATTCGAACCGTTTTTTCTGAAAGGAGATAAGAACGGCTGACGCTACCGATATCTTCGGATTCCACCCAAGGGTGGATGACAATCGGGCTCGGTTTAACGGGAGTATTTTTTTTGCGGGAGAGTGCAAGCAGTCGCGTGGCTTCGGTATCGGTTTTGAGTGAGGCCAGATCGGAGGCCTTGGCCTCAATCCAAACGAGACCGTCAGGTATGGCTATTTTTTTCTGCCGCTCAAAGAGCACGCGGCCGTCTACGCCAAATACATGTACAGGGGTAAAAGGCAAGATAAGGGAAAGGCTTTCATTTCGATCACCGGTGTAAAGCATGAGGATCCGATTACCTGAGGCGGTTTCAAAAACTCGAGCTCTTTGAATGCCAGGGAGTGGGACGGACCAGTCTCCGATATAATTTGCATGGGCGAGAACACGGATGGCGAAGGCCCAGGATGCTACCGTGCGTTGAGGCGTGCCCGCTTTATCCATCAAACCGTAATGACGTTCGATTCCCTCCCCGTAATTCCTAAACAAAAATGGAAAGATTCGGGCAAGCCCGGTGGCCTTGGCTTCGCCGGCAGACAGGGCGATGTCAAGCGCTCGGTTGCGATCGTCTTTCCCTGGGGCTCGACTGGGATAGGGGCCGGACCAGGGGGCTGTCATTTCCGTAAGCCAAAGTGGAAGCGACTCCCTTCCAAAGTTCGAAAGCCATCTCCGAGCGGTTCCAACCTGGCCCTCAATGCCAAGTCCGCTTCCGTAGTAGTGAAAACTCGCAAAATCAACGTGATCCAAGACGCCGTTCATTCCGAGGAGATCCGGAAACCCTTTATTCAAATAGGCGATGGCACCTCCACCCAATGGTGTTTTGATGCCGGCACTTTGAAACGTGTAGTGAATGGACTTGACAAGTGGGGCGACTTGGTCTGCGGGCAGATTTTTAATGTCAGGCTCGTTCCAGACTTCGAGTCCTCCCCATCCGGGTGAAAATCGCGCGGCAATCTCTTTCCAGGCGCTCGAAACGCCCACATGATCGGTGGGGTACACTTTGTCTTTACTCTCACTCAAAAAATCAGGAGCATCTTGAAAAGATTCGAGGATCTGCGGGCCGGATTTTCGGAATAAAGCGCGAGTGCTTTCGAGGGAGCGTTCCGTCTCAAAATCCCAAAGCTCAGGCGACTTCTGCGCCCCCCCCCAGTCAAAGCGCTCACGGCAGATCGCAACGCCGATTCTTTTCAATACATGCACATATTGGGCGCGGTCTCCTAGCCCTTGACGGCTCCAAGTCGATAACCCAGTGTCCATCCCGAAAAAAGGATCCACTTCACTCGTGAATGCGCTTTGTACGACTACACCAAGACGGTCCTCGACACCGAACAAAGCGATTTCGTAATAGCCGGACTTAAGGGTCAATGAAATAGAACTTTTTCCTTCACCTATATGCGCGGATTTGCCAGAGGCGATCTCCGTACCAGCGTAATCGAAAAGACGATACGAGGTCCCCCCCGGCACAGGGGTCGGGATCTCGAAGGCCTTATCGGGGTCGGCAAAAAACGAACGTGCGTCGAGAAAACCAATTTCAACCGCGCTCATAAAACCTCCAAGAATGAGATAAACACACAGGCAAGTTAAGGCAAGTTTGATTTTCATAAACAGATGAGCCATGTCAGCCCTGCAACTACCTGTCTCAATTTTCACCTCCTTGGATCCATGACGGCATGAAACGTGCCACGGTGATATAGCGGTCATCCGCCAGCGCATCGAGGCGGTCGCACTCATACGCGCACAGCAAGTGACCATCCTGGGTGAGGGTGAGGTCGCTGTAACCGGCATAGCCTGGTTCCAGCACACGCGCGTGGGGCCAGGTTTGCCCATCGTCGGTCGACAAGCGAAGAGTGAGTTGTTCGCGCTCGCGCAGGTCGCCATACCAGATTTTTTCAGGGTCTGTCGGCCGCGGAACGGGGCTGCAGAACACGATGCCGCCTTCACCCGGCAGGCGCAGAATGCTGCCGAAGCAGACCGGTTCTTCCAGCGCGGGATCAAAACGAGGTTCACTCCAACGCGTGGCTCCGTCGGGACTGATGCAGACCAGGCGCTTGCGAGCAGGCGATTCGCTGCGGAGGTTAAACATGACCCGCCCATCCGAGAGTTCCACCGGCACGCCCTCGGCAGGATGTTTAAAGGGCCCTTCTGTACGCACGTTCACCTCGCCCGGCTGCCAAGTGGCACCGCGGTCATCGCTGTAGATGCCTGCCGCGATGGAGGGGCGATGGTATTCGCCCCCGTTCGACAGGGTGGCGGTGAACACGAAGCGGCCGTTGCGCAACTCGATGCCGTGTCCGGGTCCGACCGTTATGACGTCCCAGTCATATTGGGGCCGAAACGACTCGTATGTTGCGGTGATCTCGGTCGGCGTGCTGAAGGTGAGCCCCTCGTCATCGGAATACATGTGGTAACAGCGCCGGTAATTGACGCAGAAGAGCGCATGCACCCGATCACGGTCGCGCTCGGCGAGGGTGGTGAAGTTGTTCACGGTGCTGTGCCCGCGCCCATGCGTAATCCCCAGGTTTTCAAACTCACGGTGATCCACCACGACCCTGGCCGGCTCCCAGGTTTTCCCGTGGTCGAGGCTGCGGCGCATGAGGATGTCGATGCGGGCCCAATCCTGGTTGACGAGCACCCCTGCGCCTTGCCCGGTCGGGGCACGCCGGCCGTCGCAGTGCATGAGCACCGTGCCTTTGCGGGTGGTCACGATCCCGGGGATGCGAAAGACATGGTAGCCGGCGGTGCGGGCCTCGAAGAGGTTTTGTTTTTCCATTTGCGATTTCCGTTTTATTGAGTTAATCGGGTTCTGTTTAAAAACTTATAAATGAGAGCAGGTAAGATCTCCACTTTATCAATGTCGCACCAATCCCCCCAATCCTTTCGCATCTCGCAAACCGCCAAAAGGGCGCCAGAGGGAGTGCAGGTCATCACGGGAATTCGGCAGGTCGCGTAGCCGTTGATTCCTCCTTCAAAGAGGTCTTGTTGGTGAAAATAGGGATTCATCGTTTTGCTGGGCACGAAAGGTTATTGGTCTTTGTTTATTTTTAATATCTTATAGTAAAATAGAGAAATATCAAATAGTATTTTTTAAATATTTTATTTAGTCATCGGTGTTCCCCGACTTAAAAAAAGCAACGGCATAGAATAGCGTTTAATTCTCGCAGGATGACCGTGGGGCGGTCATCTTTGCGAGGGTTCTTTTGAGCGTAAAAGGAGCCAAAAACGCCATGAGAGATCGAAAGTATTTGACTATAGTCTTGACAGAGGGAGGTGGGCCGAAAATTGCACCAATGGCTCAACTCATCGATCCTCAAGCGGGTACTTCCAGCGAAGTGCGTGATTTTTTCTTTCAACCTTTGACCGAAGTTTTGGAATCTGGAATTGGATTTCGAAAGTGTCTGACCTTGAGTGATCCGGAGTGGATTTACTCAGGGGTGGAGCGGGTTCTTTCTTCGGTGCGAAGTGGACGTGAATTTTTGCAGTGTTTTTTCAAATGGCTTCCCAGTGGGATTGCGGTGAGCCCTTACTTCAAGGCATTGAACAGTCCACGTCGAGAGGAGAAGGTTGCGCAAGTCGATCGGCTCTTGCGTCAATTCGCCGATCAAAGACTCCCCAATCCTTTTAAGATCTTTCCCGAACTCGATGGTTTTGAACTTTATGCGGGTGATGGGCATTATGTAAAAAACGCCACCCATGATCCCAAAACGGGGGAGACTCATTGGCCGACGGGGCATTTTTTTGCAATGGATCTCAAGACCCAGACCCTTCGGTCGCTTTGTTCTGCCGACGCCAAAGGGCGAAAGAAAGAGCATGATATGAGGGCTCTCAAGCGCTTGGATCGAGATCAACTCCGGCAAGGGGCTCCTGTGAAAACCAAAGTGCTTTGGGTTTGGGATAAAGCGGCGATTGATTTGAATTTTTGGAAGAAATCAAAACAGTCCGGAGTTTACTTCCTTTGCCTGAAAAAAGAGAATCAATGCACGGAGATCGTTAAAGAACGGGAGATCGATTTTGAACAAAAAATCAACGAAGGCGTCCAATGGGATCATCTCGTGGTGGATCGAAGAGGAATCCAAGTTCGGGAAATTGGGTTTTATAACCCCAGCGAAGGACTGCATTACGTTTATCAAACCTCCGAGATGACGTTGCCGCCCGGATTACTCGCCTTGCTCTACACCGCCCGCTGGGGCATCGAGAAAATCTTTGACGAGACCAAGACCAAGTTCAACGAACAAAAATCATGGGCGACCTCGGAGGCGGCCAAGAAAACTCAAGCCCACTTTGTTTGCATGGCGCATAACCTGACACTGCTTTTAGAACAACGCTTGGACTCTGAGCACGGCATTCGGAATGAGGCCGAAATCCAGAGAAAGCAAAAGAGAGAAGAAACCCTCGTCCAAGAACTCGAAAAACAAGAGGAGTCCCGTCCTTGGCTCTACTCCCTGCTTCGACGCTTCTCCCAGACCACTTTTAAACTCGTCCGTTGGTTGAGATCCCACTGGAAAATCAACACTTCACTCCCAGACGCCCTCGCTCAATTAAACCTACTCTATGCTAAACTTTAATTGCGACTGGGGAACACCGATGATTTTTTCATGACTTCCAAAAAATCCTTCCGGACGGTCGAAATTTCAAATCCCATTCCTCTTCTTCCCGGGTTAAAGTTCATCACCATTAAGTCGAAAGCGCTTCGGATGCGAGTGGATCTGACGGTCTTTTTACCTGTGACAAAATTCTCCCCCCGCAAGCTCCCTCTGGTGATTCTTCTCCATGGAGTCTATGGAAGTCATTGGGCATGGAGCTTCAAGGGAAACGCTCACGCGCCGCTGCAAAGATTAGTGGACCGTCAGGAAATCCCTCCCATGGCACTGGCGATGCCCTCGGATGGGTTGTGGGGGGACGGGAGTGGGTATATTCCTCATCGAACACAAAACTTCGAATCATGGATTGTTGATGAAGTTCCCCGAGTTGTCGAAGAGACCTTGGGAGTTTCGACTCTCCATCGTAAAAATTTTATTACCGGTCTTTCCATGGGTGGTTTTGGAGCCATGAGGCTTGGAGCCCTTTATTCCGATCGATTTGCCGCCTTTTCAGGGCACTCCTCGATCACCGATTTTCGACAAATGAAAGAGTTTGTGGAGGAACCTATGGGACGATATCAATGCTCGGCCAAAAAAAGTTCTCTCTACAGGTTAATCCTAGAGAATCAAAAGAGGATAGGTCCCTTTCGCTTTGACTGTGGGGTGGACGACCCCCTTATCCGTTATAATCGTGAGCTTCATCTTCAACTCGATCAAAACGGTATTGCCCACGGTTATCAGGAATTCCTAGGAACCCATGAGTGGAAATATTGGGAGATCCATCTGGAGGATTCCCTTCGATTTTTTGCTCAGCATCTCCACCTAATATGAAAGATCCAAAGATAGATTTTTATTAGTACTAAAAGGAATTTGATCGTAAGCCGAGCGATCACGCCATGTGGCCGGTGACGCCGACCGCGGGCTATTGGCGCGATTGTGTGGGATTTAATCCCTGGGTTGAAGTCATTCATTTCAATATCCTGAACGAAATCAGGGCTGCTGTCGGCAAGCCCGTCACATCCGTTGCTCCAGAGACAAATTCAGTCCCCTTGCCCGATGAAGCCATGATGTTAACCGCAGGACAGACGATGGCTTCCGGGGAGTCAAGAGTTCTCCCAACGGAACCTTTCAACTCACTAATCAAAGTGATGGCACTTTGGTTATTTCCTCTGGAGGTAAAACGATATGGTCGAGTGACATGTCTGGAAAGGCGACCAAGGTCGCAGCCACTTTGGAGATGCTCTCTGACGGAAATTTGGTCTTATTTAAAAATAAGGATGTTTATCATATGGCTCAATGGACGAGCAGCAGCTATCAAGGAAGTGAAAGTGTTCATTATTATTGCACCCTTTCCAATGAGGGCCAGATGAAGGTTTATAGGGGCATCGGTCCTAAAGGCGTTCTTATTTGGAAAAGCCAAAGAGCTGAATAACCTCAATCGGCGTCTATTTTAGTGCGTTATTTTTTTATTATTCTCGGATGCCTATCATTCGCCGCCGTTCAGGCTGGGGCGGCGACCTATTATGTGGCCTCAACGGGGTGAACTGTAGACAAAGAAGGTCAAACCATTGATTTTTTGCTCTGCGCCAAAGGAGATTCCAGAGCGGTAAGACGCTTCTTCGAGAAGATTCTTTCAGAGCCCAAGAACCCAATTCCACGTGTTATCAATGTCGATAAAAATCCTGCTTTTCCGACCGCTGTAGATGAGCTGAAGGAGGAAGGATTATTGCCAAAAAGGGTCAAACTTAGACCTGTCAAATATCTCAATAACATCATTGAGCAGGACCATCGATTTATAAAAAGACGGGTTTCTCCGGGGCTCGGATTCTTTACCTTTGATACGGCCTGGGCAACCTTGCGCGGTTACGAAACCATGCACATGATCCGAAAAGGTCGTGTTAAATATGTTTCAAAAGATGATGTTTTGGCCCAAAACAAATCCGTAGAAAATCTCTTCGGTCTTGATGCCTGATTTCCCCTTTACACCTTACCGCGGCCTCATTTATGATTTTTGCGACAGAACCCTTGAAACCCTATGACGCAGTATTGCGCTATATTGGAATCCTTCGTTAAGGGATTCTATTTAAAAGAAATTGGCTAGGTTCCAAAGCGGTATCGGAGATTCGAATTTCGTCGATCAATCCATCAAAGCGATAATGATTAGTTTTGACCTGAGCATGATATCCGATCACAAGAGGGCCTGGATTTTCGATGGAAGCAGTAAATTTGGAGCGGCTTGAACTGCTCTCTAGTTCTCCGTTGATATATAAAGAAATAGTTCCCTGAGCATCACGGATAACTGCGACGTGGGTCCACACATCGAGGGGAACTTTCGATTTGCTTGTTAGTGTTTCGTTCTTACGGCCAGCATCGAGTCGCACATGGATTAAGCCTTGTTGCTGAAGCATGATTTGGTAGCCGGGTAAGGGTAATATGGAATCATCCTCGCTACCTCGCTTCATAATTAATGTCGAATAGTTTTGCCTTGCGTCTTCCACGTTTTTGGTTACATATTGGCGGGGTTTGAACCAGAATTCGATGGTAAAAACAGCATTCTTTCCGAAGTCAAGGCAAGGCTGACTGGCGACCATTAAACCCTCAGCTCCGGTGGAGAAATCGGCGGAGTATTTGTTGCCTGTGGGAGCATTGGGAATATCGTCCGAACTTCTTGGAAACTTCAAGGGTTTTTCGGCCTGAAGAACGAGGCTGTCGGAGGCGGGATTGCTTGGAAATTGGACGCCGTTATCTTCATCGAAGTTCCAGTAAGCGACCGTGGTCGATTGTGAAAAGTGAAAGGGACTTAATAGGAGGAGTCCTGAAAAAATGAACCGGGGGAATAGCTTCATAGGACATAGGATACAAATAAAAGATTGTTTTGCAAGTAATATGTAAAGTACTTGAGAGTGGCGGATTTTCGCCACTCTCAAGGTAATATTTTGGATTTGGTTTATGCGGCTTTTAGGAGTGAAGAACGCACGGGGTCAGCGTATTTATGGAGCAATAACTTGCAGGGGAAGATATCTGGAGTATCTGCGAGAAATTGAGGCATTGAGGAACGCAGGGCGCAGGAAGTGACGGATTCTGAGGGATGGACATCGGGTCGAATGGTACGAAGCCAAGAGCCGAAATTTTTCCAAACGAGTTGTGTATGACAAAGGGAAAGGTATTGAAGCGAGCCTTGAACAATGATTCCGGCTTGAACAAAAATATG
>CAMCSM010000114.1 GCA_945877805.1 Methylacidiphilum caldifontis
GCTTTGCGGCTCTACGAAGCCCCTTCTCACCCCCGCTTCTGGTTGCCTGCCCTCGGCTCTCCAAATGGTTTCCCATTTTTAATTGCGTTACCACGCAGGGAGTGTGTGAAAATTGCCTTTATCCCTGTTCCACTTCACAACGGTGCCATCCCCCATTCCATGGGGACAGTTGCTTACGGCCATGATCTTTCCCCTTGATTTGAATATTTTCGGGCTCGTTATCCCAATTCACTTGATCACAGATATTTTGTCGTTTTATCTTGGCTACCGTTACTACGTTTATTTGAGGAAAGAGTCTAGAGATTATCTTTCTGATGAAAGGCGCTTTAGCATCATTGTTGGCGCTGCAGTCGGGGCTCTGATCGGTTCGCGGCTTTTAGCTTCTCTAGAGCACTTGGATTCTTTTTTGCATCCTGAGACTCCACTCTATTATTATGCAAATAAAACGTTGGTAGGAGGATTGATTGGTGGCGTAATCGGCGTCGAAATCACTAAATTTTTTTTTGGAATCAAAACTCCGACGGGTGACCTTTTTGTTTTTCCGATTCTTATGGGAATGGGCATTGGGCGGATCGGTTGCCTTCTCACGGGAGTTTCTGACGGAACCACAGGGAATCCTTCTACGATTCCATGGGCATTTGATCAAGGAGACGGGATTTCTCGCCACCCCACTTCTTTGTATGAGATTATTTTTATCGGATTTATTTTTTATCTTCTCAAACAATTTTCAAGAGCAAAAATCCTTAGAAATGGGGTGCTCTTTCGACTTTTCGTCGTTTCATATCTTCTCTTTAGATTTGCCGTGGAATTTATTAAACCTGTTGAGACTGTCTTTGTGGGACTTTCTGTTATCCAGATTTCCTGTTTTCTTTTTTCCCTCTATTATATTTATACAATACTATTTATTTTAAATAGTCGTACATCCCTCAATTCGTCTAACGTAATGGTCAATCAATGACTTTAATCCAAGATCCTTCCTTAAAAAAACGAAACCTCTATCTCTTTAATTTAGGTGTTTTTATTGCATATTTTCTAATCGGCAGCCTGATCTCAACGTACGTACGAGGTAGTTTTGGTGGATGGATTGTTTTATTTGGTTACCTCATTCATTCGGTTGTTTTAATTTTTATTTCCTTAGTCGAGGTCTTCCGCGGAAGAATACAAAAAATTAAAACAAGGGCTGGAGATTATTTTCTTTGTGCTATTCTCCTCCTCCTGATTGGATTTGGAACTTGCTCCATGGCATTCAAGTTTGATTTAGTTCCTTTTCTCTTCGGATGAATATTTTGCTATGGTAACACCACCCTTTTTGAATGCGGAAGTTGTTCTCAAAAGAACAATGAGTCGATGTCCTATTTGCCGAAAGCCAGCCCCTGCACAAGTCCTGAAAGTCCTCCAAGAGGGTCGGGAAAAAATCTTGATGCGCCGCAATTGCCCTTGCCATGGGGAGCATGAATTTGTCATTTCCTCCGATGCACGCTTTTATTGGTTGGCACAGGGAGATCCAAAGAACAGCTCCTGCGGGTGTGGTCCAACGTGCTCGCCTGCAGGTTCTGGAGGGAAAGAGGGCTACCTCGGAGACAACGCATCCAACGAAGCAAAACATGGTGCCATTGAAAAACTGTCAACGTGCCTTGCCCTCATCGAGATTGTCGACTCTTGCAATTTAAAGTGTCCAACCTGTTTTGCTGATTCACCACTAGGAGTAAGCAATTTAAAATTAAAATACTATAGTGTTGAAAATATTATTCAACGAATCCAAGGGGTCCTCGATCTTAAAGGTCGCATTGAAATTCTTCAATTCTCCGGTGGCGAGCCAACGCTTCATCCAGATTTTTTTCTCCTGACGGAATTGGTTCGAAGTAATCCAGCAATTGACTATCTTTTGATCAACACGAATGGAGTCCGCTTTGCAAAAGATGAGGCTTTTATTCAGCAGATGGGTTCACTTTTTCGGAAACACTCGAACATCCAGATCTATTTACAGTTTGATGGACCTCAAGAGGCAGGTCAGGTTGAGCTAAGGGGAGCTGATTTGCGAGAGATTCGAATGATGGCGATTCGCAATTGTGAAAGGGTTGGAATTCCCATTACTCTTGCCATGACCGTCAATCAAATCACTCAAAATCACCTCTGGGAAACTGTTACCGAAGGGGTGAAATATAATAACGTTCGTGGGATTAGCTTTCAGCCGATCTTTCTTTCTGGAAGAGTGCCGAATCTCAATCGAGCTGAAGTATTGCCGAGCCCCATTACAACTGCGGATATTATTTTAGGTCTCCATGATCAGTCGGGGGGGCAGGTAGCTCTCGATGATTTCACGCCACTCCCTTGTGGCGACCCTAACTGTGCGACTATTGGATGGCGCTTTCGTATCGGCGAAAAACATTTTTCTCCCTCTGCTGTAGGGATCGATATCCCTAAACTTCAAGCGAATCTTCCGGATCGAGTTAACTATCGGATCGAAGATCTCAAGCACTGTGGTTGTGATAACACCGCATTAGGAGATCTTATGAAATCACTTGAAGTAAAAGAGTCAAATGCCTTCAGATTATTCATTAAACCTTTTATGGATGAAAGGACATGGGATGAAGATCGGATCGATCGCTGCTGCACCCATGTGATTCGTCCTGATGGAAAGCTCGATTCCTTTTGCAGATATTACTATGGGTCAGTTACTGAAAGCTCCTGTTGCTAATCGCACAATCTTAGTCTTATCAAAACAGCAATATACACAAATGGTATTTCCTCCGTACCAAAATTATTTCCGCTTCCAGCGGCTTTACCTTATCGTTTCACGATCCTTTTCCTAAGAGATCGCCGGTTTTTTTATCATTTCCTTAAGTTGACGCCTTCTGATCCTTGGGTAGAATTATGAAATCTATGGAATTGATCACTTGTAAGATGGGTAATGAAAAATTGATACGGGCCTCTGATGCGGCCTCAAATCGATTGAAGACACTTCTTGCCCAAGATTCTCAGCCGCAGTCAGGACTTCGTTTGTCGGTCATCGGCGGCGGTTGCTCTGGACTTCAATATGATATGACAATCACGCCGGCTCCGACGACTCGTGATATTATGGTGGTGACGAATGGGGTACGATTGATTGTCGACCCCAAGAGTGCTCTTTACGTGAGTGGATCGATGTTAGATTATAGTGATGACTTGCAAAAAGGGGGGTTTCAGGTCACAAATCCGAATGCCACAGCTCATTGCTCTTGTGGACAAAGCTTTTCGGTCTGATTGCGCATTTGTTGGGGAATTTTATTGCGAACGACTGGATTTCCCTTATTTTTTAAAACGTGAGGGGAGTCCCGATTGGAAGGGGACTGAGAGGTGGTAGATCCACGACCCTAAAGGCTCATTTTTCCTAAACCGATCAATGGGCGAACCTGATCCGGGTGATGCCGGCGGAGGGACACAATCTTCTTTTATTTGAGTTGATTTGTTTTTCGGCCTCATTTTTCGATCAATACCGATGGAGATCCTGATGTCTGAAATGCTGCATACCGACGTAACGACCGATTTAAAGGGCGGTTCAACCATTCATCAACCATTTCCAGGATCTCATAAGGTTTATGTGACCGGATCGCGTCATGATCTGCGGGTTCCTTTTCGTGAGGTTCGTCAATCACCGACGAAAAATTTTAAAGGGGAGATGGAGCATAATCCAGCGGTTCGAATTTATGATCCCTCCGGTATTTATACCGATCCAGAGGCCAAAGTGGATATTCGTGAAGGTCTTCCTTCGGTTCGTTCGACGTGGATCGAGGAGCGCAATGACACGGAAACAGTCAGCGGTCGTCAGGTTCAACCTCGAGATAACGGATATCTTTCGGATCTTCATGAAACCACGGCTAAAACCCGTGATGGCAAAGGTCGGCTCGAAATTTTTCAGGGATTAACCCGTCCAATTCGACAAGCGAAGAGCGGGAAGAATGTCTCTCAAATGCACTATGCCCGTCAAGGGGTGATTACCCCAGAGATGGAGTATATTGCGATTCGAGAAAATCTTGGACGTGAGGAGTATCTGCAGAATGGTTACCATGCAGGGAATGATTTTGGAGCCTCGATTCCTCGGATTATTACTCCGGAGTTTATTCGTCAAGAGGTCGCGAAAGGTCGTGCGATTATCCCAGCGAATATTAATCATCCGGAATCGGAGCCGATGATCATTGGCCGGAATTTCCGCGTGAAGATTAATGCTAATATTGGAAATTCAGCCGTGACCTCATCGATTGAGGAGGAGGTTGAAAAGATGACGTGGGCGATCCGATGGGGAGCCGATACGATCATGGATCTCTCGACTGGAAAAAATATTCATGCGACACGCGAATGGATTTTAAGAAATTGTCCGACTCCCGTGGGAACGGTTCCTATTTATCAAGCACTCGAAAAAGTCAATGGACGTGCGGAGGAGCTGACGTGGGAGATTTTCCGAGATACCTTGATTGAACAAGCGGAGCAAGGGGTCGATTACTTTACGATCCATGCCGGGGTACTCCTTCGCTACGTGCCGATGACGGCGAAGCGTCGCTGTGGAATTGTCAGCCGTGGGGGATCGATTTTAGCAAAGTGGTGTTTGGCGCATCATCAAGAGAATTTCCTCTATACTCATTTTGAAGATATTTGTGAAATCATGAAGGCTTATGATGTGAGCTTCTCCTTGGGAGATGGATTGCGTCCCGGAGCGATATCAGATGCGAATGATGAGGCTCAGCTCGGGGAGTTGAAGACTTTGGGTGAGTTGACGCAAGTGGCGTGGAAACATGACATTCAAGTGATGATCGAAGGGCCGGGCCATGTGCCGATGCAGCTGATTAAAGAGAATATGGATCTGCAATTGAAGCATTGTGCCGAGGCCCCTTTTTATACCCTGGGACCGTTGACGACCGATGTGGCACCCGGTTATGATCACATTACCAGTGCGATTGGTGCGGCGATGATCGGATGGTTTGGAACGGCGATGCTTTGTTATGTGACTCCAAAGGAACATTTAGGACTTCCCAATAAAAAGGATGTGAAGGATGGAGTCATCGCTTACAAGATCGCCGCTCATGCCGCTGATCTTGCCAAGGGATTTCCTGGGGCACAGTCATGGGATGATGCCTTGAGTAAAGCCCGTTTTGAATTCCGTTGGGAGGATCAGTTTAATTTAAGTCTCGATCCAGAGACCGCCCGTTCCTTTCATGATGAGACCCTTCCACAAGAAGGGGCAAAACAGGCCCATTTCTGTTCGATGTGTGGGCCGAGTTTTTGTTCCATGAAGATTACGGAAGATGTTCGCCGCTATGCCGAAGAGCAAGGGGTGGCTGAAGAGAAGGCTCTGGAAGAGGGGATGAAGGCCAAGGCTGAGGAATTTAAAAATCAAGGCTCAGAACTTTACCAGAAGGCTTAATTGATATGAGTCTAAAATTGCATTTTTCAAAAATGAACGGAGCCGGAAACGATTTTGTTGTTTTCGATAACCGGGAGCTCAAAAAGAGTCTCTCGACAGAACAGATCGCCTCTCTTTGTCATCGCCAGTTTGGGGTCGGAGCCGATGGGCTGCTCGCGGTTGAGCCAGATACTCAAGGGGCCGATTTCCGGATGCGTTATTATAATGCTGACGGCGGAGAGGCAGAGATGTGTGGCAACGGAGCCCGCTGTTTTGCCCGCTATGTGAGATCGTTAAAAAATGCCTCGGCCTCGCAAGTGAGTTTTAGAACTCAAGCCGGACTCATTGAAGCGGAGTTTCATGGTGAGGAGATTTCGGTTCAATTGACCTCTCCTCAGGGACTCAAGCTCAATGAATTGGTGGCTCTAAAAGATCGCTCCTTGATCGTTCATTCCTTGAATACCGGTGTCCCTCATGCGGTGCTCTTTGTTGAGGATCTTGAAAAGACCCCGATCGTCGATTGGGGGAGTCAACTTCGCTACCACCCTCATTTCGCTCCGAAGGGAACGAATGTTAATTTTGTTCAACTGCTCAGTAAGAATCAAATTCGAGTTCGAACTTATGAACGGGGGGTGGAGGGAGAGACTTTAGCTTGTGGGACAGGAGTAACAGCCTCGGCGATTATCGCTCATTTGATTCATGCCGTTGACAAGCCGGTTCGAGTCAAAGTTCAAGGGGGCGATTGGCTGGGAGTCGATTTCGAAAAGAGCGACGAGCGCTTTTCAAAGGTCAAACTTCAAGGTCCCGCTGTGGTTGTTTTCCAAGGAGAAATTGAGCTTTATTAATGGATCAGATGAAGAGAGCTCTAAGGAAGGCAGGAAAGCAGGAAAAAGAATTTTGTATTGATCAAAGGATGAAGAGATTGCGTTTTTAAGATAAGGTTCATAATCGTTAATTTTTTCCTGCTTTCCTGCCTTCTTTAGAGCTCTCTTTCTCATGAAGTCGATTTTTTATTTTATGAACTCACCGGTTGTTTTATCGATTGCAGGCTCAGATAATAGCGGAGGGGCGGGGATTCAGGCAGATCTGAAGACCTTTTGTGCCTTTCGCTGTTATGGAACCACGGCGATTACCTGTATTGTTGCCGAGCATCCGGGACGAGTAAAGTCAATCGAGCCGGTGACTCCTTTACAGGTTCAAGAACAAATCGAGTTGGTTGCCGAGGCCTTTCCTGTGAACGCCTTTAAGACCGGAATGCTTTACTCGCAAGAGATTATCCAAATCGTGGTTGAGTCGATCGAAACTCATCTCAAAGGGATTCCTTTCGTTCTCGATCCGGTCATGGTTGCCTCCTCGGGAGTTGCGCTCCTCCATCCGCAAGCGATTGAGGGGATTCAAAAATTTCTGATTCCCCAAGCGACGCTGGTGACTCCGAATCGAGATGAGGCGGCCCTCCTTTGGGGAAAACCGATCATTGATCTCAACTCGATGAGAGAGGCCGGCCTCGATTTAACGAATCGATATCAAGTTCCTTTCCTCATGAAGGGGGGGCATCTCAAGAGCGATCAGGCAATTGATCTTCTTTTTACGCAAGAGGGGGAAGAGTCGTTTGTTGTTCCTCGAATTCCAAACGTTGATCCCCATGGAACGGGATGTACTTACTCCGCGGCGATCACTTGCGGACTTGCTCAAGGGTTGAAATTAAATGAGGCAATCCGTGAAGCGAAAGGGTATATCACCCAAGCGATTGAGAGCCATTTTGAATCTCGGGGCTATCAGGTGTTAAATCATTTTAAACCCAAATTTTGAAATGCACATTTTTTCTTCCAAAATCTGGGTTAAAGATTCTATTTCCAGAGAAGAGCGGAAGCGTTAAGGTCTGAGGACTATGTCTTTTATTGGAAAACGCCATCATCTCCTCATCGTTCGAGAGGCCCCTCCGGGGCTTTATTTGAACGATGGTTCTGGGGGAGAGATCTTATTACCCCGTCGATATATCCCCAAAGATTATAAAATCGGAGATAAGATCGAGGTCTTTGTTTACATGGACTCCGAGGATCGTCCTGTCGCAACCACTGAAACCCCTTATGCAATGGCTGGAGAATTCGCACATTTGAAAGTGGTGAGTATCAATCGACAGATCGGAGCTTTTTTAGATTGGGGCTTAGCGAAAGATCTTCTTCTACCGTTTCGTGAGCATATTGGAGAGATCCGTTTAGGACAGAAGGTGATGGTTTATATCTATCTCGACCCCAAAACCTCTCGGCTCGTTGCTTCGATGAGAACCAAGCAACATCTCAAGCACCCCAACAATGCGTATAAAGAGGGGGCGGCGGTCTCTTTTATGGTCGAGGAGTCGACTGCGCTTGGTTATAACGTCATCGTTGAGAACAAGCACCATGGGCTCTTGTTTGCCAGCACTCTTTCGGGACCATTGACCCGTGGGGAACGCTTAAAAGGATTTGTTCATCAAGTTCGACCGGATGGAAAGATCGATCTTCGACTGGAGGCCTCGGGCTATCAAAAAGTCATTCCCCTCACGCAACTCATTCTTCAAGCATTGCAACTTCAAGGGGGTCGATTGCCCTTTGACGATAAGAGTTCGCCGGAGCAGATTCGTAAGGCCTTTAGTGTCAGTAAAAACACCTTTAAACTGGCGCTGAGTGCTCTTTATCGCGATCGAAAGATCGCCTTTGATAATGGATCGACGATTTTAACTCCTGAGGGGGAATTATTTTTAAAGACTGAATGGCAACCGGGAAAGAAGGCGTAAGCTTTTTAGAGTTTGAAGATGACACCACATCCATCCAATGATCCCCTTCACGGAAAGACCCTAGAGATGATGCTCACGGTTTTAGTGGAGTATTACGGTTGGGAGGAGTTAGGAAAACGAATCAAGGTACGCTGTTTTAATTTTGATCCGAGCATTAAGTCGAGCCTCACCTTCCTTCGCAAGACCCCTTGGGCAAGAGCGAAGGTCGAGGATTTGTATTTGATTTATACCTGTGATCATCCCTCTGTCGGTTAAAACGAGGAATGTTCACATAATACCATTTGAGCCTAAAAACAGTGAATTTAGCCACAGAGAACGCATAGAACTCAAAAATGAAAAAACTCAATTCAGGTTAAATCTGCTTCAGAAACGAGATTTTTTGAGGCCCCATTATATTTTGTGCTCTTTGCGTTCTCTTGCGGCTAAATTTCTTATTTCAAGTCTTCGCATTCTTGATTAATGCGGTTCTTTTTATGGGGAAGGGGAGGGTAATAGTTCATCGCGTTTATTCTCCCCAGCTATCCCGCTTTTCCTTAAGCGGCTTAAGGAAAAGCGGGATAGCTCGAAAGATAGTTCGCTCAAAACGAGAAAAAAAACGCTTCCTTTCGGAAGGGCCCTCGCTTGTAACGCCTGTCTCAG
>CAMCSM010000115.1 GCA_945877805.1 Methylacidiphilum caldifontis
ATTGTATCTGTTTACCAATCAATTTTATGCAACTCGAAAGGATTTATATGACAACCTCTTGAGATCAAGGGAGATCGATAGAGAGGACTAATTTGGTTCCTTAGTCCCTCACTGTTTGAATTCCTCGCAATATTTTTCGTCGGAACGAAAAATATCGATTGCGAAGCAATAAACCGTACAAACAAAGTCCAGAGGTATGGCGCAAGGGAATGGGAAGTAAAACAAAGATCGACATCTCCCCACAAGCTTAGAAAGTTTAACGGTGCCCGCTCCTCAAATCCTCTACGTTGCTGACGACTTCGGACTTTCTTCCGAAGTGAACGAATCAATTTCACACGCACACAACAAAGGGGCCTTAACCTCGGCTGCCCTCATGCTCGGACAGGCGGGAACAGAGGAAGCAGTCTCCCTTGCTAAATCTCATCCCGATCTCGAACTGGGGCTTCATTTTCACTTTTGTGATTCAAAACCGACGACCCGCAAAAGTTGGCCTTGGGGAAGGACTCCCGCCTCTCTCGGATCTCGTCTCGGATTCCAGCCGAGATCCCTCGCTCTTATTGAGGAGGAGATCGACCATCAATGGACCTTATTTGCAGCGACCGGACGGAATCCGGCCTTCATCAACGTCCATCATCATCTTCACGCCCACCCTTGGATCAGTAAAAGGATCGGCGATTATTTAATCAAAAAGAACTTTCGAGGATGGGTTCGTGGAGGGGTTCCCCATTTTTTCTCCCCCGTTTCCCCAATCAAACAAAAAATCGCTCGATACCTGTCAGGTCAGATTCAGAAAAAAATTTCGCTTCCCTCCCCGCACTCCCTCTGGGGGATCGATCGAACCTTTCAAATGAATCCTCAAGAAATTCGACCGCTGATTGCGACATTGACGGAAGGGATTCATGAATTTATTTTTCACCCTCGAACCTTACGCGATCCAGAGACCCAATGCTTAATTCAATTAAAACAATCGCTCTAAAAATTCTCCCGCTCGGAGCACTCCTTCTCACGATCGGTTGCGTCCACAATCCTCCGGAACAGATTTCCGAGCGCCACTTTGATTTTCAAAGAGATGCTTTCGGCTTCTCCAATGAAACCGTTTGGACCTACGACGAAAACGGTAATCCTACCACGCAACGGGAGAGCTCAAAGATTCAAGGGGAGCACTATTCCCGCCGCTGTTTTGTGGTTTCCCGAGGGGCTGTTCAATTTTGGAAATTTGCTCGGTTTGAGCCCTCCGCCAAGAAACTTTCGGAAAAGGCTCTTGCCGAACGGATTCGAGAGCTTGCTCGCATTGATACGTGGAAGGCTCCTTTTCCAAAAGAGAAACGGATTGTTTTCCCAGGATACTCCACGCTGCGCTCGATCAGCTCTGCTCATCCGAAACTTTTCCAAGAAAACATGGGACTCGGATGGCCCGTTTATTGTCGTATAGCAAATATGCCGATGATCTTTCCTCCCACTCGCTCTGGACAGGCCGATCTTTTCCAACAAATTGTGACCGATTTAAAATTCGGCTATCCGACGATTGCCTGGCTCGTCGATTTTCCAAAGCTTAAAATCAATCATGCGGTCACGATTTATGCGTTAGAGAAAAACGAAAAAAATAAATCGACTTTTTTGGTTTATGATCCAAACGATCACCTCGCCCCGAAGCAGCTTTTTTTTGATCATGCAAAACGAACCTTTTCATTTCAAAAAACTTTTTATTACAAAGGTGGAGAGCTCGATCTTCGCCCCCTTTATCGGAGCCCCTTTCAGTGAGCAGAAGAACAGTCGTCACCGGAATGGGAATCTCCACTCCCTTTGGCGGCAAAACTGTTGAAGCCGATTGGCTTCAACTGATGGCAGGAAATTCCGCTCGTCAAAAAATCGATTTCTTTGATATCTCTCACTCCCGGTGCCAAGAGGCGGCCTTCTCAAAAAATTTTTTCTCCACTCCCAATCCGTTAAGAGCGAGCGAACTCGCGACCCACGCTCTCCATCAGGCGCTTCTGCAAGCGAACCTCCTCGATCAAAATCAAAAGCTCATCGATTCACAGATCCCTTTTTCTGTCAGCACCACCGCTGGAGCGATGGCGATGGGAGAGAAGTTCGTGCGCGATATTCTTCACAATAAACGTCGCGGTCTTTTAAAAACGATTCACGCCTATCAAGGGCAACAACAGGTCTTAACGCTTCAACAAAAATTCGGAATCCGGGGAAGATCTCACATCGTCTGTAATGCCTGCGCGAGTGGGGCGAATGCGATTGGGCACGGACATCAGTGGATTCAAGCCGGATGGTCGGACTGCGTGATCGTCGGAGGATTCGAAGCCCTCACGGAATTATTATTTTACGGTTTCGACTGCCTCCAATCCTTAGCGCCTGATTCCTGTAAGCCGTTCGACAGGGATCGCAACGGCCTGATGCTTGGAGAAGGGGCCGGATTTTTAGTCCTCGAAGAGGAAGCACACGCGCTTCATCGAGGGGCTTCGATTCTTGGGGTCATCGCAGGGTATGGACAGCGAACCGATGCCCATCACCTCACACAACCCCACCCTGAAGGAATCGCGCTCGCTCAAGCGATTCAAGAGGCCCTTCTCGAATCTCAAATCGCTCCCGAAGAGATCGGCTATTTGAACTCCCACGGAACAGGAACCCCGATGAACGATGGCGCTGAGGCTCACTCCTATCAAAAGGCCCTCGGCTCAGCCCTTCCCAGAATTCAAGTCAGCTCCACCAAAGCGATGACCGGGCATACCCTCGGAGCGGCAGGGGTGATCGAAGCGATTTTCGCACTCCTCGCCCTTCGCGACGGCAAGGCTCCTCCTCAAATCAATTGCGCTCAGCCTCTTCCAGAATTGGAAAACTCTTTAGCTCTCAGCCCTCGTCCCTCCCAGAACTGGAAAGCATCGATGAGCGTTAACTTAGGGTTTGGAGGATCGAACGCTGCCTTGATCTTCTCAAAATTTGAGGGATCCCCGGAGCGATTAAAATGAATCTCAGTCTTGATCTCTCGGCTTACGGAGTTGTTTCACCTGGAGGCCACACCTTAGCGGCTCTCGAACAGAAATCATCATGGCCCACGCATCCCCTTCCCCGTCTCATTCAAAAAAAGCAGCCAACCGCAGTTCATCAAGTCGATCTCCCCTCTCTCTCCCATTGGCAAAAGCAGCCCCGCCTGCGACGGGCAACCCCCCTCACTTACTTTCTCGTAGAAGCGGTCGCCCAATGCCTAAAGGGGATCGAAAATCGAGAACGCCTCGGATTAATCGTCGTTCATTTTACTGGAACAATCACCTATAGCCGTCGCTTTTATCAAGAGATCGTCGAACAAAGCCCACGCATGGCCAGCCCGATGATGTTCCCTGAAACGGTCTTTAACTCACCCGCAAGTCACGTGGTCACTCAACACAAAATCGGAGGCCCCGTTTATTCCCTTCTTGGCGATGAAACCGCCTGGCTCTCCGCCTTAGAAACCGCCGCCCTTTGGTTGCAACTCGACAAAGCCGACGGAGTGATCGTCGCGGCAGGCTACGAAATCGATGCGATGTCCGTCGAGGCCTATCACGCCGCAAGCTGGATCCGTAAAGGAATGATTCCGACAGAAGGAGCCGCAGCCCTCCTGCTACGAAAATCGACCCCCCTCTCCTCTCGAATGATCCTTGAAGCGAACCAAGGATTTTTGTATCGAACGAAAAACGATTTTTCGATTGCAAATCGGGAGATCGAACAACAAATCGGAAAACAACTCCCACAACCGCTCCCCCTTTGGAATCCCTGGACCTCCTCAAGAACAAGCCCTCCGACCCCCCACGGCTTTGCCCTCTCCGCCGGCTGGGAAACGATCCGATCCCTTCACCGCTCTGGAGAACAGCTGCTTCCGATTCTAGGAGCCAATCACCAAGGGGGATTTCTTCGTCTTCAAGGAGAACCCCCGTGCATTTTTTAGGTTTAACCTAGAAAAACGCAGCCTTCACCTTGTGGGTGAAGGGAAAAACAGAGGGGAAGCCTAATCGCCTGTTAGCTGAATAGCTTGTTAGCCGAGGAGAAGAAACAGAATGAACCATTGCCTCCACATTCCCCGAAGACTTCATGTTCGAACTCACCCGGGATGAAATCCAGAGCATCAGAAGGGGATTAATGACGAGCCTAAAAAAGCTATCCCGCTATCAAGCTATTTGGCTATTCAGCTTTCTCCTCCACCCTTCCTCTCAACGTAACCGATTTCACAATTTGTTTTCCTAAGAGAATTTTTTCTTTCTTTTCTTTTTTCTTCTCATGCAAAATTTGAGTTAAAAATAAAACGAAAAAAGCGGTTGAGACCGAAGTCTCAACCGCTTTTTAAATTCAATTTCTACTACAAGTCGCTTATTTTGTCTCAGCTGTCTTTTCAACAGGAGTCGCAACGATCTCGGCATCCACTTGATAATCAACCCATTCGATAAAAGCCATTTTAGCTGAATCGGATTGGCGCTGTCCAAGCTTCAAGATACGGGTGTATCCACCCTTACGATCTTGGAACTTAGGTGCAATCTCAGCAAAAAGTTGATGAACTGCATCACGTTGTCTTAAACGAGCGATCGCCAAACGACGATGGTGCAAAGTTCCTTTTTTACCGAGTGTCACCATCTTTTCTGCAAAAGGGCGCAACGCTTTGGCTTTCGCCAAAGTGGTCTTAATACGTTTGTTTTTAATCAAGCTACAAGCCAAGTTCGAAATCAACGATTCGCGATGCTTGGACTCGAGTCCGAGTTTGGGAGTTTTAACATTGTGTCTCATGGGAGAATCCTACAGGAATAACGCTTTAGTTGAGGGCGGGTTCAGAAACCGAACCTTCAATCAGGTTGGCGTCGAGTTTCATTCCCAAAGAGAGACCGAGCTGTGTAAGCTTGTCTTTGATCTCATTGAGAGATTTTTTACCGAAATTACGATACTTAAGCATCTCAGCTTCGCTCTTCAATGCCAACTGACCAACAGTTGTAATGTTTGCGTTGTTGAGACAATTTGCAGCACGAACAGAGAGCTCGATTTCATTGACGCTCATATTGAGCAACTTCTTAAGCTTGCTGTCCTCTTGGCTCACCGATTGCTTGCTCTCTTCAAATTCGATCGGCTCTTCATTGAAGTGAACAAAGATATCAAGGTGATGACGTAAAATCGCAGAGGATTGAAGCAACGCATCATCTGGAGTGATACGACCATCGGTCCATACTTCCAAAATGAGCTTGTCATAATCGGTACGTTGACCGACACGAGTGTTATCCACTGCATATTTCACTTTTCGCACAGGTGAGAAAAGCGAATCAATCGGAATCACTCCAATCGCTTGATCAGCGCGTTTATTGAAATCAGCGGGGCAATAACCACGTCCCACTTTGACTTCAATTTCCATTTCAAATTTGATCTTCTTATCGAGAGTACAAATCAATTGAGTAGGATTGACCACTTCAACGCCTGCATCGATTTTGATATCGGCGGCAGTGACCGCTCCTTCTTTATTAACGCTCAAGAAAAACACGCGTGGCTCGCGGCTTGGCATTTTGAAAAGAACTTTCTTCAAGTTCAAAACGATATCAACGACATCTTCAACAACACCAGGAATCGAGGCAAATTCATGCATCGCCCCATCAATCTTGATCGAACTAATTGAGGCTCCTTCTAGTGAAGAGAGCAACACTCGGCGTAATGAGTTTCCGAGGGTATGGCCGTATCCGGCTTCAAATGGTTCTGCAACAAATTTTGCATATGTGGGTGTCGCTGACGATTCCTCTTTTTGGAGGCGGTTCGGCATTTCAAAACGACCTAAACGAATGGGCATGATTAACTCCTTTGTCTTGGGATTATTCGGGTTTTAACCTCGAAAATTATCGTGAGTAGAACTCGACAACGAGTTGTTCGTTGACGATCGGCGCGATCTCTTCGCGACTTGGAACTCGTTTTACTTCACCTTTAAAGTGCTCTTTATCAACCGTCAACCACTCTGGGGTCGGAGCGATTTGAGTCAGCTCAAGGCCCTTCGTGACCATTCTTTGGGTCGTCGGTGTTGGCTTTCCTTCGATGATATTTCCAGGTTTTGTTTGGAAGGAAGGAGAGTTCGCTTTGCGTCCGTTCACCTTGATATGACCATGAGTCACCATTTGGCGAGCGGCGCGACGGCTATTGGCAAATCCGAGACGGAAAACGACGTTATCTAAACGGAGTTCAAGAATTTGGAGAAGGTTCAAACCAGTCACCCCACGGCGACGAGCGGCCTCTTCAAAGTAGCCACGGAATTGACGCTCCAAAAGACCGTACATGATACGAAGCTTTTGTTTTTCTGCCAATCCAATAGCATAATCTGATTTCTTGCGATTTCCTTTTTCCCCATGAACACCAGGGGGGAAATTACGACGCTCCAATGCTTTGGAAGGACCAAAGAGAGCCACTCCATAACGACGGCTCTTTTTTTGACGGGGACCAGTATAACGTGCCATATCTCTTCTCCTAAACTTCTTTTCTCAAAATTAGACGCGACGTTGCTTGCGAGGGCGACATCCGTTGTGAGGAATCGGAGTGACATCTGTAATCAGCGTCACTTCTAATCCAATTGCTTGAAGGGCGCGAATCGCAGACTCACGTCCGGTTCCCGGTCCCTTCACACGAACTGAAACTTCCTTTAACCCGTGACCCATGGCTTGTCGGCAAGCATCTTGCGCAACGACTTGAGCCACATAGGCGGTCGATTTCTTGGAACCGCGGAACCCGCATTTCCCAGCACTTGACCAGCCGAGAACGTTTCCAGAAAGATCTGTGATCGTTACAAGCGTATTATTAAACGAGGCTTGGATATGAACAATTCCTTGATGGATGTTCTTACTTCCCTTGGCCTTCACGATCTTAATCTTCTCGATCACATTAGGATCAAGCGAGAGATCGGCTGGATTTGGGGCGGCTGCTTCAGCCGGTTTTTTTTCCGCCTTTGTGCCCTTGGGCTTCTTATCTTTAACTTCTGCCATAGAAAAACTCCATGTATAATTTTTTCCGGTTTACCGAAAGGGTTATACTTTACCCTTCTTTGCGTCCTTGTTCCGTTGTACACCGACGGTCTTACGAGGACCTTTACGAGTACGGGCATTCGTGGAAGTCCGTTGACCACGAACAGGAAGACTACGACGGTGACGGATGCCACGGTAACAGTTGATCGCCTGAAGACGTTTTAAATTTTGTTGGATATCACGGCGGAGATCGCCCTCAATCACAAACTTGTTCTCTTGAATCGCTTGAATAATGCGATTGAGCTGCTGATCAGTCAGATCTTTTGCTCTGATATTCGGATCAATTTCCGCTTGTTCCAAAACTTGTTTGGCACGGGTAGGTCCAATACCGTAAATATATGGGAGTGACGCTTCAATGCGTTTTTCTCCGGGGATGTCGACACCAAGTAATCGTGGCATATCTTTTCTCTCTTTATCCTTGACGCTGTTTCAAGCGGGGATCTTTCTTGTTGATGATGTAAATACGACCGCGACGACGTACCAGTTGGCAGTTCGCTGTTCGACGTTTTACTGATGCTCTAACTTTCATCTTTTTATTCCTTGTTTTCGCCAAGAATCATTCTTCCTTGGCTCAAATCGTAAGGGGACAAAACTACAGAAACTTTATCCCCTGGCAACAACTTTATCACTTTTTCGCGCTCCCGCACTGAGGTATGCCCCCAGAGCTGATGCCCGTTCGAAAGCTCAACCTTGACCATCTTCTGGGGAGTTACCTCCACCACTTCAGCAATTACGTTAAAGCAATCGCCTCGCGACATGTCAAAATCTCCGCTTCCCCTTCTTCTCGAATTAAGACCATATGCTCGTAATGGGAGGACGGTTTCCCATCCCGCGTTACTACTGTCCATCCATCTGCAAGGATACGGACCTCAGAACGCCCCATATTAATCATTGGCTCAATCGCTATCGTCATCCCAGCTTTTAACTTGGGACCGGAATTTCGTGAACCAAAATTCGGAACTTGTGGATCCTCATGAAGCTTTCGCCCCACTCCGTGCCCCACAAATTCCCGAACAACACTAAAACTATTTTTGATCGCCTGTGACTCAACCGCTGCGGAGATATCCCCGACTCGATTTCCTGCACGTGCGGCTTGGATGCCCACTCGAAGACACTCTTCGGTCGAAATCATCAGCTTTGTCATTTCTGGCGATACCATCCCCACCGCAACCGTTGTCGCTGTGTCTCCGATCCAACCATCCACCACAATGCCAATATCGATCTTCACGATATCCCCGTACTGAATCCGACGGGAACTCCCAATTCCATGAACGACCTCTTCGTTCACCCCGATGCAGATATTTCCTGGAAAGCCTCGGTATCCAAGAAAAGCACTTTTTACCTTTCTCTTCTTCATCAACTCAGCTGCCTGCAAATCAACTTCTCTTGTCGTCAAGCCAGGCTGAATAAACTGCCGTACCTCTTCCAGAATCTCAGCAACCATTCGGCCACTGCGTCTCATACAATCGATTTCTTTGGGTGTCTTGATCGAAATCACTAGAGGAGATACCTTCTTATCTTTTAATAAGGGATATGACCACTCCAGCGATCACTAACATTCCAACGAACACATAAATCCATATTGCGGTATCAGGGGATAAAGTTGAGCCTTCCTGAGATACATTCGCTGTATTTCGGCCTCTCAACTTTCCTTT